>CAZUWS010000001.1:0-4625 GCA_964624295.1 uncultured Candidatus Pelagibacter sp.
AGAAATATAGTCCATCGAGACAGCAAACTAAAACTTATCTATTAAAAAAATATTTAAAAAAATTTCAAGGAACTAGAAGTAAAAAAGAAGTTTCAGAAATAATAGAGAGTATTGTTATGAATTTGGAAAAAAATCATTTTTTAAATGATGCTTTATATTCAGATTCTAAAGCAAGAGTTATGTTTCGAAGAGGTTACTCTCTGAATAAAATAAGTTATTCTTTAAAAAGCAAAGGGTTGGATGAAAAGTATATTAAACTTAGCATAGAAAAGATAAAAAATGATAAATCAGATCCAGATTTTTTATCCGCAATTAAGATTTGCAAAAGAAAAAGGATAGGACCAATGAGACCAGAAAGCAACAGAGAGCTTTTTTATAAAAAAGATATGGGGGTTTTGGCAAGATCTGGATTTAGTTATGATATTTCAAAAAAAATTTTATCTATAAGCAATAAAGAATTTAAAAAATTATTTAACCTTATTTAGTTTTTTTTCTTTTTTGATTTAATTTTAAATAATAATCAATTCTTTTTTTTATAGAATTTTTTACAACAACAAAAAGTATTAAACCAAATATTGATACAGAAACTATAATTATAGCTATAGTTTTAAACATCTAAAACCTTGTTACGTTTTATCATCAGGCTCAAATTTTTGTAATCATCTTTTCCGTATTTAAAATGTTTATTTTCTAAAGTTGTAATTATAGCCCCAGCATTTTCAGCAACAGCATGTCCAGCAGCATAATCCCACTCATAAGCTCTCTCTTTGGCTGCATAAAAGTCAAATTCTCCTGTAGCAATTACACAGAATTTATACGAGCTATGCATTGGTGTATAGGATGTTACTTTATGTTTATTTAAAATATCTAATATCATAGAGGAAGGTTTTGAACTTCCAGTTACTGCAGTAATTTTTCCTTTAGGTGTTTTTTTTTTGCAATCTAGTTTTATAGTTTTATTATTTTCAATTAGATAGGAATTATTCTTTCCATAAGAATAAAACAATCTGTTTTTTCTAGGAGCCCCTACCAATCCAATAGTAGGTACATAATTTACAATTAGCGCTGCATTAATAGTGTATTCATCTTGACCTACAATATATTCTTTAGTTCCATCAATTGGATCAATAAGCCAAAAAGTCTTTAGTGTATTCTTTTTTTTTAAATCAACTGTTTCTTCAGAGATGATAGGAATGTTAGGAGTTAATTCTTTAATTTTTTCTGTGAGTATTTTATTAACTTCAAGATCACCATTAGTTACAGGTGAATTGTCTGGTTTTATAATTTTTTTTAGTCCTTTTTCATAAAGTTCTATAGATTTGTTACCAGCCAATTGAGTAGTCTCTATTAAATTTTCTGCAATATCTTTTAATTCACTATCGCTCATTATGGACCTTTTCTAGATTTACATTTTCTAAATTAATAACTTGTTTTCCAACATTTTGAAAATTTATTGTAGCTTTATTTTTAATTATTGATTGCACTTGGCCAATTCCCCATTCCTTTTCTGAAGGGTTTACCACAAAATTACCAGGTTCTAAATCATATTGCATAATGGAAAGTTTCGTTATTTTATAATATATAACAGTTTATGATTAACTCACTAGGTATAAAAAAGTCGCCAAAAGATACTAAAGTAGTTGTTGCGATGTCCGGTGGAGTAGATTCATCGGTTGTTGCAGGCCTTATGAAAGAAGAGGGATATGATGTTACTGGAATAACATTAAAATTATATGATGATGTAAAGTCTCAAAGTAATGGAAGACAGTGTTGTGCAGGACAGGATATTATTGATGCTAAAAGAGTATCTGAAACTTTAGATATTGGTCATAAAATTTTATACTATCAAAAAAAATTTAAAGCAGAAGTTATAGATTCTTTTATTGACAGCTATGTAGCAGGTGAAACACCAATACCATGTGTGCAGTGCAATCAAACTGTCAAATTTAGAGATTTGTTTAAATTTTCCAAAGAACTAAATGCCGACGCTTTGGTTACAGGTCACTATGTTTTGAGACATGACAACAAAGGACAAGGTGCAATGTATCGTGCCGAAGACAAAGAGCGTGATCAGAGCTATTTTCTGTTTAGCACAACACAAACACAACTTGATTATTTGAGATTTCCCCTAGGTTCTATAAATAAATCTGAAACTAGAAAGATTGCAAACAAACTGAAACTTAACGTAGCTTTAAAACCTGACAGCCAGGATATCTGTTTTGTCCCAAATGGAAATTATGCTTCTGTTATAGAAAAATATAGACCGCAGTCTTTTAAAAAAGGAGATATTTTAGATTTAGAGGGTAAGAAACTGGGTTTTCATGATGGAATTATAAATTATACAATTGGCCAACGAAAAGGGATTAAGATTTCAAGCGCAGAACCTCTCTATGTTATCGATATAAAAGCTAAGGATAATACTATCATTGTAGGACCACAAGACTGTCTAAATGTAAAAAAGTTATATTTAAGGAACATCAATTTTTTATCTGATGTTAAAGTTTTTGAAAAAGATATTTTTATAAAAGTAAGATCTACAGGTAAATTACTTAAAGCAAAAACTGTTATTCAAAAAGAATCAGCAGTTGTAGAAATCTTACAAGATGAAAAAGGAATTTCGCCAGGACAAGCTTGTGTATTTTATTCCAAAGACAACTTTGGAGAGAGAGTTTTAGGTGGTGGTTGGATTAATAAAACCGTTAACAAAAATCTATCCACAGAATCAACAGACCATTAAATAAAACAACCAAAAAGTGATGTCTATTTTTTTTACAAATGTTATATTTGAAATGAATTGAGGGGCAACTCTCAACTGGCCAGTTAGGGAAAGGCCGAGAGGTTCAAGCTTAACGGGCAGAAAGTAGGGGGCAGTAGTACTAAACAGTCCCTGCGACAGTGACGAAGGTAGTACTTCAACAGCGTCACAAACTTTAAAGGTTCGGTCACGAAAGTGACTGAATCTTTTGGTTTTTTTGTCTCAGCTTATATTTTTTTCCAGAACAAAAAAGTTAGAAGGTAGAAGGATATTACTCCAACAAAATAATTCCATTCTAGAGCATGTTTAAAATGAATGTTTCCACTCGTGACGACTATTGGAAGACTTACTATTGCAACAATAACTAAAATAGTAACTAGAATAATTTTTAGCACTAAAACATAATTATTTATATGTTTATATAAAAGTGATTTTAATTTAAAGAATTTATAAACCAGAAGTGATTGTGCAACGATTTCAAAAATGATAAAATTCAATAAAACAAATCTTCTAAAAAATTTATATAAATCATAATCAAATTTTATTCCCAAAAATATAGAATGAATAATTAAAAATACCGCAGATAATATTCCAAAAGTTTTGAAAAGATTATTTTTATTTTCTAAACTTTGAAAGGAATTTATTAATTTGTTAGTTTTTATCCAATATATTATTAGCAGTATGGAAGCAAAAATCATTGAAGGTTTAAATATTAAATACGTCGGATATGTTCTTGCTGTTCTGCTTATAGAAACTCCTCCATCAATATAAGGAAAAGTAAAATTGGATCGACCAATATGATCAACAGAAAGAAATGTGTTTTCGAAAATGTGATGGTTAACGGATATAAAAAGACAAAGATTTATAGCTAAGAATGGAATTACGAATATCCACAAACTCAACTTTTTAATTTGAGTTATTGTTTCCATTATAAGCTAGATTATCTTTTCTTGTTTCTTTTTCTAGCTCTTCTTTTTTTTGAGCCGATTTTACGTCTTCCTCTATGTTTTTTTGGTTATCCCATAATTTAATTTTAATATCACTTAAAATATTAATTATCAATTTAAATAATTATACTAGTAAAATCTCTCTTTACTCAACCAATTTGTATCAAAATCGGATGAAACAAATTTCTCATGAGATAATATTTTTTTATGTAGATCTATAGTAGTTGTAATACCATCAATGACAAACTCATTTAAGGATCTCAAAGTTCTTTGTATGGCTTCTGTTCTGTTTCTTCCTTTGCATATTAACTTACATATTAAACTGTCATAATAGGGAGTTATTTTACATCCCTGAAATATTGATCCATCTACCCTCGTTCTAAATCCAGAAGGTTGGTGACATACAGAGATTATTCCAGGACTAGGTTGAAAGTTTTTAGACGGATCTTCAGCATTAATTCTACATTCTATGGAATGTCCCCTTGCACTAATATCACCCTGTTCTAAAGCAGTTTGACCGGAATGAGCAATCCATATCTGTTCTTTTACAATATCGATACAAGTCTGCACTTCGGTAACAGGATGATCTAATAGAACTCTGGTATTCATCTCTAAAAAATAAAATTTTCCATTCTCATAAATATATTCTACGGTTCCAGCACCTTCATAACCAATTGCTTCAACCATTTTTACAGTTTTATCAAGTAGATCTGATCTTGTTTTTTCATCTAAAACAGGGCTAGGAGTTTCTTCTATTAGCTTTTGATGTTTTCTTTGGACACTACAGTCTCTCTCATTCAGATGAATTGTTCTGTTTTTTCCAGATAAAATTTGAACTTCAATATGTCTTGGGTTTTGAAAATATTTTTCAATATAAACTTCATCGTTACCAAAATATTTTTTTGACTCTAAACGTGCTAATG
>CAZUWS010000001.1:4635-16485 GCA_964624295.1 uncultured Candidatus Pelagibacter sp.
ATGGAAACAATGAAAATATACTATTTGCAGATTGCGAAAAAATTGCTGAAATCATGGAATCCTATGAATGCGATGAAATTCTGTTTGCAGAATCAGAAAGAGAGCAAGATAATCTTTGGAAACTGAGAAGAAGAGTTGCAGAAGCAGTAAAGTCAAATTCGGTTTATAAAGAAGAAGATACTGTCGTTCCCAGAGCAGAATTACCAAAATTATTAAAAGGAGTTAAAAAAATTGGGGAAAAATACAACTTCAAGTCAGTGTGTTATGGTCATGCTGGTGATGGGAATCTACATGTAAATATTATTTTGCCTCTAAACGTGCTAAAGAAAATAGTTCTTGCAATTTATTTTCACTTTCTACAATTTTCATTCCCTTTCCTCCGCCACCACCAGAAGCCTTAATTAGAACTGGATAACCAATTTTTTTACAAATTGATTTTGCTTCATTTATATCTTTCACACCAGAATCAGACCCCTCTATTACTGGCAAACCTTTTTGTTTAGCAATTTTTTTTGCTTGAATCTTATCTCCCATTTTTTTTATGATAGATGCTTTAGGACCAATAAATTTAACTTTATGTTTTTCAACTATTTCTGCGAATTTATAATTTTCTGACAAAAAACCGTAACCAGGGTGAATTGCTTCTGCTCCTGTAATATCTACCGCCGACATTATTGCTGCAATATTTAAATAGCTATTCTGTGGTTGGTGCGATCCTATGCAAACACTCTCGTCTGCTAAACGAACATGCATTGAATCAGCATCAACATCTGAATGAACTGCGACAGTTCCAATGCCCCATTCTTTACAGGCCCGTATAACTCTGACAGCAATCTCTCCTCTGTTTGCAATTAAAACTTTTTTAAACATTAATTATTTGAGAAGAACCAATGCTTGCCCAAACTCTACAGCTTGGCCATCTTGAACTAGAACTTTTTTAACAACTCCTTCTGCAGTAGAGGGAACATGGTTCATTGTCTTCATCGCCTCAACAATCATAACAGTTTGTCCTTTTTTTATTTGACTTCCAACTTCAATAAACTTTTTTCCTCCAGGCTCGGAAGCTAAATAGGCAGTACCAATAATTGGTGATATAATTTTTGTTCCACTTTCTTCTTTTGGTGAAGGAATGTTTGTTTTATGAGCTGTAACACTAGGTGCAACTAATTTATTTTTAGCAACCTTTACTTTTTTGTTGCCGTCTTGATATTCAATTTCTGATAAATCAAATTCTTCTAAATAATCCTTTAACTCTTTTATTAATTTTTTATCAATTTTCATTATTTATAATCTTTTTAATTCCATTAAGCGCCATAATATAGCCGTCAGCACCCAAACCACAAATTATTCCATCAGCAGCTTTGCTAATCAATGATTTATGCCTGAAATCCTCTCTTTTGTAAATATTAGTTATATGCAATTCTATTGTTGGTTTTTTCACAGCAAGTAGCGCATCAAGTATAGAGACAGAGGTGTGAGTATATCCACCTGCATTGATGATGATACCGTTATATTTTTTTCTAGTTTCTTGAATAAAATTTACTATTTCACCCTCAACATTAGACTGTTTAAATTCTACCTCTATACCTATTTTTTTAGCATGGGCTTCACATTTATTTCTAATATCTTCAAGAGAAGATTGCCCATATTTTTCCTTTTCTCTGGTTCCAAGCAAGTTAAGATTAGGCCCATTAATAACAAGGATTTTTTGATTCATTTTGATATAATAAAAAATTAAATTATCTCAATTATGGCAAAAATACAATTAAATGGGAAAAAATTAAAAATTCATACGAATTTTAGTGTTAAAGATCTTCTAAAAAAGTACAGGTTGAACGAAGGTAAAATCGCGATCGAACTTAATGGTACAATTCTACCTAAAGAACAGTACAAAAAGAAAAAAATAAAAAATAATGACAGAATTGAAATTGTTCAATTTATCGGAGGAGGGTAGTGAAGAAAGATAATTTTAAAGTAGGTAGGTATACTCTCAAGTCCCGTTTAATTGTGGGTACTGGGAAATACAAGACTTTTAAGGAAACAGCCGAAGCTGTTAAAGCTTCTGGCGCTGATATGGTTACGGTCGCGGTGAGGAGAGTCAATATTTTAGATAAAAAAAAACCTGTCCTGATGGATTATCTGGATCCAAAAAAAATTATTTACTTACCAAATACGGCAGGATGTTTTACATCTGAAGATGCTTTAAGAACTTTAAGGTTAGCTAGAGAAATGGGTGGCTGGAAACTTGTAAAACTGGAAGTTCTTGGTGATAAAAAAACTTTATATCCGAACATGATAGAAACTTTGAAGTCAACACGAGTTCTTGTCAAAGAAGGTTTTCAGGTTATGGTTTATTGTTCGGATGATCCTATTATTGCAAAAAAATTGGAGGACCTAGGTGCTTCAGCAATCATGCCTCTAGCATCGCCCATTGGATCAGGTAGAGGAATTAGAAACAAACTTAATCTATCTATTATTGTCAGTAACGCAAAAGTTCCAGTAATTGTTGACGCTGGTATTGGCACAGCGTCAGACGCTACAATTGCAATGGAGTTGGGTTGTGATGGAGTTTTAATTAATACAGCTATAGCAAAAGCTAAAAATCCAATCCTAATGGCAAGTTCTATGAGACATGCTGTAATCGCAGGCAGACAATCTTATTTAGCAGGAAGAATTAGTTTACAGAAGTACGGCTCAGCAAGCAGTCCAGATAAAGGATTAATTTAATTTACGCCTTTTTTTTCTAACCCACAGTATTCTGCCAAGTGTTTCTTTGTTTTTTTTATTTTTTTCAATGTGATCTTTTTTTAAAAAATTTATTTTTTTTACTTTCGAAACAGAAGAGAAATTTTTAATACTCTCTATTTTATCAATTATTTTTTTATTTTTATTTAAAAGATGAATTTTGTACTCTGGTATGATCAAGTCACTATCTGACATGATATTAATTTTAAATTTATATTTTTTTTCGAAAAATGATAATTCTTTCTTTAGATCAGAATTCATATAATTAGCTACTTTATCTGGAAGATAAGCCGTAACAATTTTTGTTTTGTTAGAAAACGCTAACATCTCTATTTTTTTAATCATTTTTAAACCAAAAGATTCTAAGGATAAATTTGTTTCCCATTTTATGAAACTTTCCCTAAGTCTTTGCCTAGTCATTTCCATAAGACCAAAATTACTGATCCTTCCAGTTTGAATTCTAGCTCTATCAGACTTTAGTTTTTCTCTAATTTTTCGTTCTACAATTCTTCTGTTATGGTAATTTAGCATGTCAATAAAATCTATTACAATTAGACCAGACAAGTCTCTGATTTTAATTTGTCTTGCAACTTCTTCTGCAGCTTCAACATTTGTATTTAATGCAGTTTTTTCGATATTTAATTCTTTTGTAGACTGTCCTGAGTTGACGTCTATGGCAACCAAAGCCTCTGTGGGATTTATAACTAAATAACCACCAGATTTTAATCTTACCACTGGTTCGAAAATTTTATTTAAATCTTTTTCTATATTTGCATTGTGAAAAAGAGGTATTTTCCCTTTATATTTCTTCACAAATTTTGAGCTTCTTGGCATAAATTGTTTCATAAATAATTTAGCCTTTTGATATCCATCATTACCTTCGACGTGAACATATTTTGTGTCATTGTCATATATGTCTCTCAGAGCTCTTTTGATAATATCGCCTTCCTCATGGATCAAAATTGGCGCGGTAGAGTCCATAGCCTTTTCCTTGATTTCTTCCCAAACTGAAATTGTGTTTTCCAAATCATTTTGAATTTCCTTTTGACTTTTTCTTGAACCTGCTGTTCTAACGATTAAACCCATACTTTTAGGAATTTCTATTTCCCTTAGCATTTTTCTAATTTGATTTCTTTCTTCGTGATTTATTATTTTTCTAGAAATTCCTCCTCCTTTTGCAGTGTTTGGCATTAAAACAATATATTTTCCGGCCAGAGAGATAAATGTGGTTAGAGCAGCCCCTTTTTGACCTCTCTCTTCCTTAGTTACCTGTATTAAAATGACCTGTCCGGGCCTAATCACTTCTTGTATTCTGTATTTTCTTACCCCATATCTACTTTTTAGTTTCTCTCTAGTTTTTTCAGAATCATTCAGTTTAGAAACTTTACTTTCTCCACTGTTGTTGTCCGTGCCATTATTGCTGTTATCTGTGCCATTAAGATTTTGTCCTTCCTCAGATCCTTCCACAGTTTTTGTTTCTGTATCTTTACTCTCTTCTTTAAGATCTTCTCTTATTTTTTCCTCAGCTCTCTGTAGTTCTTCTTTATCCTCAATAGGAATTTGATAATAATCAGATTGGATATCATTGAAAGCCAAGAAACCATGTCTTTCTCTTCCGTAATTGACAAAAGCTGCCTGCAAAGAGGGTTCTACCCTGCTTATTTTTCCTAAATAGATATTACTTTTTTGATTTAAGCTATTCTTGTTCTCATACTCATATTCTTCGATATGAGATTTTGATTTAAGCACAACTCTAGTTTCTTCTGGATGCGAAGCATCGATATATAAATTCTTTTCCATGATGAATAAGTTCCGTTCATAAAATTTGATGTAAAATTGTTGTTAATACTTTTGTTTAAGTCCATGTTTTGATTATACATTTTTTTTTAAGAAAATACAGTTTTTCTCGATACAATAATGCCTTAAGATAGCCCAAATTAGGGAATTATTATTTAATCAACAAAGATTATGAAAAAAACACTCAATCGCTTGGTCAAGGCAGGAATTCTATTTTCTTTAATCATATTATTTATGGTTTTTTCAGCTTTTTGGTATTTCTCTTCAGGATTACCTGACTACAAAAAATTAGCAAAATACGAACCCTCCGTTTCTAGTAGAGTATATGGCGATGCTGGAGAACTGATAGCAGAATACGCTATTCAGAAAAGACTTTTTATTCCAATAGAATCAATACCGGATGTAGTAATAAATTCTTTTTTATCAGCAGAAGACAAGAATTTTTTTGCCCACCCTGGTGTAGATGCAAAAGGTATAACAAGAGCTTTTTTAAAAAATATTCAAAATATATTTGAAGGAAAAAGATTGGAAGGAGCATCAACTATTACCCAACAGGTTGCAAAAAATTTCTTACTAACAAACGAGGTTTCATTAAGAAGAAAAATTAAAGAAGCTATTTTAGCTTTTAGAATAGAAAAATCATATTCTAAAAAGAGAATTCTTGAACTTTATTTAAATGAAATCTATCTGGGACAGGGGACATATGGCGTAGCTTCAGCGAGTCTTGAATATTTTGATAAATCTGTAAAAGAATTAGATTATAACGAGTCTGCCCTTTTAGCGGCATTACCAAAAGCACCAAGCAAATATAACCCATATAAAAATAAGAAATTGGCTAAAATAAGAAGGGATATGGTTTTAAAAAACCTTAAAGATAACGGTTACATATCAAATAAAGAATTAAAAAAGTTTTCAAAACAAAAAATAAATTTAAAAAAAAGGGAAGTCTTGTTGGTCGAAGAGGCACAATCATATACGGAGGAAGTTAGAAGAATTATAAATACAGAGTATGGGTTTGAAAAAGTTTATTCAGAAGGATTGTCTATCAGCACTCCATTAAATGGAAAATATCAAATAGCAGCCTTAAATTCTCTGAGAGCTGGCATTGAGTCATATGATAAGCGCAGAGGTTGGAGAGGTCCAATTACAAATATTTTTGAGAATAGAGACTGGGAAAAAAAAATAAAAAACATTAAACTTGATAAAACATTAAATTGGGAAATAGCACAAGTTATAAATATTGAAAATTATTTGTGTGAAATTAAATTATTAAACAAAAATGTAACTGGAAAAATTGTTTTTGAAGGCTTGAAGTGGACGGGTAAAAAAAATTTTCAAGAATTGTTAAAAACAGGAGACTTAATATTTATTAAAAAAAAATCAAAAGATAATTGGATTTTAAAACAATTACCCTTGGTCAATGGAAGTATAGTTGTGATGGATCCCTTCAACGGCAAAGTCAAAGCACTAGTTGGAGGATACAGCTTCATATCTAGTGAATTTAATAGAGCAACTCAAGCAAAGAGACAACCGGGATCGGCTTTCAAACCAATCGTTTACGCAGCTGCTTTGGAGAATGGTTTTTTACCCAACACTCTAATTTTGGATGCTCCATTTGTTAGCAAACAGGGAGAAGGATTGAAAAAATGGAAACCTCAAAATTATGGAAAAAAATTCTATGGACCTTCAACATTAAGAATGGGAGTGGAAAAGTCCAGAAATTTAATGACTGTAAGAGTGGCACAGAAATTGGGATTTGATAAAATATCTAAAATTTCAAAAGACCTGGATGTATATGATAATGTCCCAGAACTTTTATCTGTATCTTTAGGATCCAACGAAACTACTCTTCTAAGATTAACAAATGCCTATTGTTCTTTTGTTAATGGAGGCAAAAAAATAAAACCAACTTTAATTACCCGTATTCAAGACAGGAGAGGAAAAACTATTTTTAATTTTGAGAAAAGAAAGTGTGAAGGATGTGAGATTATTAATATAAAAGACGATCTTTCTCCAAAAATAGTTGAAGAAAAAAAACAAATTATAAGTAAAGCAACTGCATATCAAATGACATCAATTTTAGAAGGTGTTGTGAAAAGAGGAACAGGAAAAAAACTTAAAACTTTAAATGTTCCGTTGGCAGGGAAAACAGGCACAACAAATAAAAACTTTGATGCATGGTTTATAGGGTTTACATCCAATTTAGCAATAGGTGCTTACGTTGGTTATGATGAACCAAAATCTCTTGGAAAATATGAAACAGGATCAAAAGCTGCTTTACCTATATTCAAGAATTTTGTTGAAAAAGCTCTTTACAAAGAAGATATAAAACCTTTTAAAATACCAACCGATATTTATTTTTTTCCTGTGGATTATAATACAGGTAAAGATCTTGATTTTAGCAACTCTAAGGCAATAATAGAAGCCTTCAAGGAGGACAGCATAGAAGAGATAAGATCAAAAAATTTAAGTCTTGGACAAAATTATGATAAATTTAATAAATTTAGGAGATTCTATTAATGAACGATTTTGAAAAGAATTATCAGTTATCTGAAAAGTCCCTAAGAAATATTAGGGGGTATCTTTGATGAAAACAAAGTTAAAGATAAAATCTCAAGTTTAAATCAAGAAATACTAAAAAAAGATTTTTGGAAAGATAGCAACAAATCAAAAAAAGTTACAAAAGAAAAAAATTTTCTTGAAAGTATTCTTAATTTTTATACCAGTTCAGCCAATGAAATAAGTAACCTTCAAGATTTAAATAAATTAGCTGTAGAGGAAAAAGATTCAGTAATATTAAACGATTGTTCAAAGAAAATTTTTAATATCCTAAAAGAAATTAAGGTTTTTGAAACAAAATGCTTTTTGTCTGGTGAAAATGACAATCTAGATATTTATATGGAAATCCATGCCGGTGCCGGAGGTACAGAAAGTCAGGATTGGGCAGATATGTTGAGAAGAATGTATTTAAAATGGTTTGATAAAAAAAAATTTGGTTATCAGATGATTAGCGAACATAAGGGAGAAGAGGCAGGGATTAAGTCTTGTACTTTGAAAGTCACTGGTGAAAATTTATATGGTTTAATGAAAAAAGAGTCGGGGGTGCACCGTTTAGTTAGAATATCCCCGTTTGATTCAGGCGCAAGAAGACACACTAGTTTTGCAAGCATCTGGGTTTATCCTTCTGTTGATGACAGTATAGATATTGTTATCGATGAAAAAGATTTGAGAATAGATACCTACCGTTCCAGTGGTGCAGGTGGACAACATGTAAATACCACAGACAGTGCAGTTCGAATTACTCATATACCAACAAAAACTGTTGTTCAGTGTCAGAATGAAAGATCTCAACATAAAAACAAAGAGACTTGCTACAAAATGTTGAAAGCAAGACTTTATGAATACGAAATTCGAAAAAGAGAGGAGAAAAACCAAAGCCAGATTAAAGCCAAAACTGATATTGGATGGGGACACCAAATAAGATCATACGTTTTACAGCCTTACAGGCTTGTGAAAGATTTAAGATATAAGATAGAAGATACAAATCCAGATCAGGTTTTAAATGGAAATATAGATAAATTTATTGAAGGTGGAATTTTTGGCTCAAAAAAATAAATGAAAAAACTTTTTCTTTCTATATTTTTATTACTTATAGTTTCTTTTGTTGGCTTAATATTCTACCTATCTTTCTACGGTTATGAAACAGATAAGTTTAATAATATTATTAAGTCAGAAATAAAAAAAAGTGAAAAAAATATTGATCTAAATTTTGAAAAAGTTTCAATTCTACTAGACGTTAAGAAATTAACTTTGTTTATAAAGTTTATCGATCCTAAAGTTGAATATCAATCAGCAACAATTCCATTAGACATGTTAAGAGCAAATATTGATCTGGTTTCTACTATAAAAAAAGAGATAGGAATTAAAAAGATTATAGTTGAAACCAAATATTTAGATTTCAAATCAATTAAACCAGCAATAAGTCAACTTAAAGTAGATCAATTTGACAAAAGTAGTTTTGAGAAAATTAAAAAATCTAAAATTAAAATAAATTCTGAATTTAGTTTTGATCAAAATTACGAATTGGGGGACAATTTCGTTTTAACTGGAATTGTGAAAGATACTGAATTTATACACGATAAGAATCATAAGATTTCAGAATTAAATTTTTACTTTTCTTATAAGAACAAGCAATTGAAGATTAGGAATTTATCATCTAAGTATAATGAGATCGATATTAGCAATGGAAAAATAGAGTTTTACAAAACAAAAGGAGCAATTAGCTTTAAGGTAGATACAAAAATTAGTTTACAAAATAATAAAATAAGATTGCCCATAATCAACAAATCGACCAAAGTAGATGAGAGTTTTTCTTTAAAAGCAGACCTCTCATTAAAAAAAAACAAAAGTATATTAATCAAAAATCTAACTCTTAAAAATGAAGACAATTTATTTAAAATAGATCATCTGGTGTTAAATAAAAATTACAACCTTTCAGACTTTAAAAATATAGAGGTAAGAACAAAAGAAAATAAAAAAATCAATAATGATTTTAGTATTAAAAATAGTAAAGAATCAATTATTGTTGATGGAGAAATTTTTGACGCAACAATTTTATTAAAAGAATTGGATGAACCAGGCAAGAAAAATAATTTTTTAAAGAAAATATCGAAGAATATAGAGGCTGACTTTACTAAGGTTTTAACAGATACAGAATTTCCATTTAATAAATTCAGGATGGTTGGATCACTTAAGAAAGGGAAGCTGGAAAAAATATCTGCCAAAAGTGAATTTGAGGAAGATAAATTTTTAGATATTTCTATAAAAAAAGAAAAAAAAACCAATATGAGTATCGTGGAGATTTATTCAGATATTGCTAGACCGTTAGTGAATAGTTATGAATTTTTTGAAGGCCTAGAAGGGGGTAATTTAACTTATACATCAAAATCTAATGACAAAAACTCCTCAGGAGTTTTGGAAATCAAAAAATTTAAATTAAATAAAGCCCCGGGTTTAGCGAAGCTATTGAGCTTAGCAGATTTGAAAGGTTTGACAGACGCCTTAAGAGGAGAAGGCATAAGTTTTGATAGCCTTATAATAAAATATGAAAGCAGTTCTACATGGATGGATATAAAAGAAATTTTTCTTATTGGACCGTCAATTTCTGTATTAGTCGAAGGATATTTTGATAAGAAAAAAGATATTTTAAGTTTGCGCGGAACATTGGTACCAGCAAAAACTTTGAATAGTATAGTTTCAAAAATTCCTGTTGTGGGAGATATATTAATAGGAAAAAAAGTTGGAGAAGGAGTTTTTGGTTTAAGTTTTAAAATTAAAGGACCTACGGATAATTTAAAAACCACTGTAAATCCAGTAAAAACATTAACACCTAGATTTATTACTCGTGCATTAGAGGAGATGAAGAAAAAACAATCTAAGTAATTGTAACTTTCAGGTGGGTTTTTTTACCTACAGATAATTTAATGTAATCTTTACCTTCAAATTCATTAATTCCAACAATTTTTTTATCGTCATCAATAACTTTGTCATTTATTTTAATTCCTTTATTTTTTAATATTCTTCTTGCTTCACTTTTTGAATTTGAAAGATTGTTCTGAAAGATTAAATCTATAATATTAATACCTTTTGAAATTGAATCTTTTGATATTTTTTTCTCTGGTATATTTTTACCAATCCCACCCTGAACAAAAGTTGTTTTTGCAGTTTGTTCACTATCTTTGGCAGCTTTAGAACCATGCATAATGCTTGTGGCTTCATTGGCTAAAAGTATTTTTAATTTGTTAATATCTTTTTCATTATCAATTCTGTTTGATAATTTATCTACCTCTATTTCAGTAAAGTATTTTAAAAATTTTTTTACATCTTCATCTGCGGTATTTCTCCAAAACTGCCAGTAGTCATATGGAGAGAACATTTTTTTATCTAACCAAACTGCTCCTTTTTCAGTTTTACCCATCTTGGCACCAGAGGATAAAGTTATTAAAGGTGTAGTAAGCCCAAAAGACTCCTTTTGTAAAATTCTCCTAATTAACTCAACACCATTAACAATATTTCCCCATTGATCTGAACCACCCATTTGTAAAATACATTTATGCTCTTTAAATAGTTGATAAAAATCATAAGCTTGTAAAATCATATAGTTAAATTCCATGTAACTAAGAGACTGTTCTCTATCCAATCGCAGTTTTACGCTATCAAAGGTAAGCATTTTATTTATTGTAAAGTGTTTTCCTACGTCTCTTAGAAAATCAATGTACTTTAATTTTCCTAACCAATTGTAATTATCTACAAAAATAGGTTTGATTTTTCTATTTTTAGAAGGCAATAGTTTTTCAAAAATTTTTTTAATACTCGATATATTTTTTTTGATATCTTTATGTTTTAAAATTTTTCTGGTGGAGTCCTTGCCAGATGGATCTCCAATTAGAGTTGTTCCACCTCCAAGCAAAACTATTGGTTGATGACCATATCTTTGAAGAAGTCTTAAGACCATAATTTGCATTAGACTTCCCACATGAAGGCTAGGGGCTGTGCTGTCGAATCCTATATAAGCTTTTATTGGATTTTCTTTAGAAATTTTGTCTAGCTTATCCAAATCAGTACATTGATTCAGAAAACCTCTTGAGGTCATTTCAGATAAAAAGCTATTTTTCATAGAACTTTATGTACTAAAGCTACTATTATACTAAAATTGCTATAAATAAATATAAATATGAGCAAAGAATATACAGCTTTGGGTTTAATGAGTGGTACTTCTGGAGATGGGGTGGATGCCTCAATAATCCAATCTGATGGCCAAAATAAATGCAAGTTAATCTCAGATAAGTACTTTGAATATGACAGGGATATCTACAAAAATATTCATGGATTAAAAGAAAATATAAACAACTCTAAAGATCTAAAAAATCTGTCAAAACAAATAACGGAGTTAGAGAAAAAAATAACATTGTTTCATGCAAAGGTTGTTGGGGACTTATCACAGACCAATATTGATTTTTTAGGTTTTCATGGACAAACTATATTTCATAATGCTGATGAAAAAATTTCAAAACAGTTAGGAGATGGAAAACTTTTATCTCAACTTACTAAGAAAACTGTGGTTTATAATTTTAGAGAAAACGATCTAATAAATGGAGGACAAGGAGCACCTCTTACACCGATTTTTCACAAGTTAATAGTCAATCAAAAGAAAATAGATTTACCAGTTACAATTTTAAATATAGGGGGAATAGCAAATATTACCTCAATTCAAAAGGGAAATAAAATTTTTAGTTCAGATATTGGACC
>CAZUWS010000002.1:0-14798 GCA_964624295.1 uncultured Candidatus Pelagibacter sp.
GTAAAAAAATACTAATAAAAAGTGATGGTATATTTATTAATGGAAGACAAGATATTAAATTAAATTCAGACAATATATTGATTGGTAATAATGCAAATCAATCAGTAGTTAGGGGTGAAGATTTGAAAAAGTTTTTAAATAATTTATTGACAGATTTGGATATGGCTTTTGCAACTGCTATGGCAACTATTACACCAGCTGGTGTAGTTGTTACTGGAGGTGCAGCAGCACCAGCTCCGTATAAAGCGAGTATACAAACAATCAGAGCAAAATTAAACCAAAGTCCAATGTTAAGTAAAAATGTAAAAATAATATAGGAGTTATTTATTATGACTAAAAAAGAACTTGTTAAAATAATACAAGAAGCAGTTCGTAGAGAGGTTAAAAAAGAAGTAGGAAAGATATTTATAAAAGAGGAATCTTCAAGTAAATTATCTGATATTATTCCAGAAGCTTCCGAACCAAAAGAAGAAAAACAATATACAAAAAATGAAGCTTTAAATAAAGTTTTAAATGAAACTGTTGGGTTATCTAAATCAGAGAAACAAACTGGTGAATATCCAACATTAGGTGGTAAAACATTTGATAGTTCACGTATGAATGAACTTATGGGTTATGGTAAATCAGAGGAAGTTAAAAGAGATATGGTAGCTGTAGATACACTTCAAAAAGCAGGTAAGTCGGTAGGTGAAGTACCAGAACACATAACAAATGCTTTAACACGAGACTATAGCAAATTAATGAAAAAAATGGATAAAAAGAGATAGTAAATGTCTGCATTAGAAACAGATTTAAATCCGAATACATATATTGGACTTTCGTTCCCATTACGAAGAGATAAGTTTAATGATTTCGCAATGACTAAGAATTCATTACAACAAGCAAGACACAATCTTAAAAATTTGTTATTAACATATCCAGGGGAAAGAGTTGGTCAACCAGAGTTTGGTAGTAAATTACGAGAACTTTGTTTTGAACAAATAGATGATAATTTACCAGAACGAATAGAAGAAGAAGTTAGAAAAGCAATTTCTATTTGGTTGCCTTACATCAATGTTACGGAAGTACAAACTTTGAATGAAGAGGGTGATGAAAATAAAATTTTTGTAAGAGTAACATATTCAACAACTTTAAGTCCACAAACACGAGAACAAATAACTTTAGACGCATCATATACGGCTACTGTATATTAATAGGAAATTTATATGGCACGAACAACTGTAAAAAAGAATGTAGTAAAACAAGTCAATTATCTTAATAAAGACTTTGGTGATTTTAGAGATAACTTGATTGAGTTTGCTAAAGTATATTTTCCAAATACTTATAATGATTTTAATGAAGCATCACCTGGTATGATGTTCATTGAAATGGCAGCTTATGTCGGAGATGTATTGTCATATTATATTGATTCTTCATTTAGAGAATCACTTCTTGCTTATGCAGAAGAAAAAAGGAATGTTTATAATATAGCACAGTCATTTGGATATACACCAAAGGTTACATCACCATCATCAGTTGTATTAGATGTATACCAAACTGTACCCGCTTTAAATCAAAAACCAGATTATAGATATGCTCTTAATGTTAAAGCTGGAACAACTGTAACTTCTGCAGCTACTGATACAACATTTAGAACGTTAGAAGATTGTAATTTTAATTTTTCAAGTTCTTTTGATGCAAGAGATGTAACTGTATTTGAAACTGATAGTGGAGCACCAACTAAATTTTTATTTAAGAAAAAAGTAAAAGCTGAAAGCGGAAATATAAATACAGAATACATTTCATTTGGAACTGCAGAAAAATATTCACAAATTAAATTGGCTAATGCTAAAGTTATAGAAATTATATCTTGTACTGATAGTGATGGTAATACGTGGCATGAAGTAGATTCTTTAGCAAGAGATACAATTTTTGAGGACATGGAAAATAATTCATCAAATTCTCCAGATTCAGTTGGTGATAGAGAATCAGTTCCATATCTTTTAAAGTTAAAAAAAGTTTCAAGAAGATTTACAACATATATTAATCAAAACGATGAAACCGTTTTAAGATTTGGAGCTGGAATATCAGATAATCCAGATGAGGAAATTGTTCCAAACCCAGATATGGTTGGTTCTAATTTACCTGGTAGTCCATCTAAGTTAACAACAGCTTTTGATCCAAGTAACTTTTTAAAAACAAAAGCATTTGGTACTGCTCCTTCAAATACCACTTTGACTATAAAATATTCTTATGGGGGTGGTATTGATGATAATGTTAATTCAGATGATATAACTAATATATCAAGTATTAGTTATGAGATTCAAGATAGTTTATTATCTTCGGGTTTAGTTCAAGATGCAAAAGATTCTGTAGAATTTACAAACCCAAAACCAGCAACAGGCGGTTCTGGTGGACAAACAATTAAAGAGGTTCGTGAAAGTGCGTTAGCGTATTATCAAGCTCAACAAAGAGCAGTTACTAAAGAAGATTATATAGTTAGATCATATTCACTACCACCTAAATATGGTAACATAGGTAAAGTGTATATGGTTCAAGATGACCAATTAAGTAAGTCAACCGCACTTGAGGAATTAGGTAGAGTAGTTACTCAAGAAGATGTTGATGCAGGAAGAACAATTCGTGATTTACAAGTTAGAATACCTAATCCTCTTGCTATGAATATGTATACTCTTGGGTTTGATGTTAATAAAAATTTAACAAATTTAAATCAAACAACTAAAGAAAATTTAAAAACTTATTTATCTCAATATAGATTGGTAACTGATGCTGTAAATATTAAAGATGCTTATATTATTAATATAGCGGTTAATTTTGCAATATTAACAAAAGTTGGATTTAATAAAAATGATGTATTACTTAGATGTGTATCTAAAGTAAAAGACTTTTTTGATATTGATAGATGGCAAATTGGACAACCTATAATACTATCAGATATTGCATATGAAATATCTTTAGTTAATGGAGTATCTTCTATAGTACCACCATTGGAAAATAATCCAAATAATTTACCAATAGTATTAGAAAACAAATATAAATTAGCAGATGGTTATTCAGGAAATTTTTATGATATAAAAAGTGGTTTAATTGATGGTGTACTATATCCCGCTTTAGACCCAAGTATTTTTGAAGTTAAATATCCTAACGCTGATATTAAAGGTAAAGTTGTTGGTGATAACTTAGGAACGGGAGAGTAAGTAGATGCATTATTTTATATTCGCAGATAAAGATACAACAGTTTACCAAGCAAGTAGTAGTATGAATACTGGATTGGATGAAGTATTAGAGATTAGAAAAGATGTAAGTGATACTGGAGCAACAGTCGAAGTTTCGAGAATATTAATTCGTTTTGATTTAACACAAGTATCTCAATCAATTGTTGATGGTAAAGTACCTAGTCCAAGCTCTTCGGGATCTCGTTTCTTTTTAAACTTATATGATGCTAATTCTCAAAACTTAGCAACTACTCAAAGTATATATGCTCATCCAGTTAGTCGGTCTTGGGATATGGGTGAAGGTGCTAGTTATGATAATCCTATTAATCAAGAAGGTGCTAGTTGGAATTTTAGATATGGTAAAACTGATGGTAGTTTATGGACAGAGGTAAGTTCATCTGGTGGTGCATGGTATTCTTCAAGTAGGTATGAAGCATCACAGTCATTTGGTCATAAGACAAAAGATATGAGAATGGATGTTACTGATATTGTAAATCATTGGCTTAGTGGTTCAATATCAAATGAAGGATTTATTCTAAAAAGAAGTGGTAGTGTTGGTAATTTAAATAGTGGTAGTGATGAAGGTAGTACAACCAGATTTGGTAACTTCTCATTCTTCTCTTCCGATACTCATACTAAATATCCACCAACATTAGAGGTAATGTGGGATGATGCTAAATGGAATACTGGTTCACTACAACCAATAACAGGTTCTGATTTCGAGGACATGGTTATGTATATGAAAGGATTAAGACCAGAATATAAAGAAAAATCAAAAGTTAAATTTAGATTAGTAGGTAGAGAAAGATACCCTGCTAAAACATATGCAACAACTCCGTCTAACTTAACTGTTAAATATTTACCAAGTGCTTCATCTTATTATTCAATTGTAGATGCAGAAACTGATGATGTTATTGTACCATTTGGTAGTGGTTCAAAATTAAGTTGTGATTCTTCTGGTAATTATTTTAATCTTTGGATGGACGGATATCAACCTGAGAGATATTATTCAATATTATATAGAGTACAGAGTGGGAGTGGTACTCCTGATGAAATTGATGAATACTTTGATGAGGGATTTACATTTAAGGTAACATTATAATGCCATACTCAAATGATGAAAGAGATCAATTAGAATTTTATCAAGAATTTGTAGACGATTTACGAGATGGTTATACAAAAAAAGTAAAAAGGTTTTTCCCTACGTTTAGAGATTCTGATAATATAATGTATTCTTACGAGGATATTCTTACTGGATTAGGACTTGAAGATGCAAACATAGAAGATCCTTTACATTCATTTTTATATGAATTAGATTTTTCTAAGTATACATCAGCTGAAATATTAGCTGCTAAAAATGATCCTGATATTACATTAATACCAGATATAAGAGATAGAAGATTTAATCAATATACAATAAATGCTGGTAAACAAAAAAAATATATTAAAAATCAAAACTTAGATAAAATTCTTGATAGAAATATAAACGAATTATCAGAAGATCTTATTGCAGAAGAATTACCGCCAGGAATTGAAAATGGTGATTTTGTTACAAACCGATTAGCAGACGATATAAGAAAGTGGTTAATAACTGGAAATCAAAAAAGAATTTTTCCAGATTTAGCAACTTTTTATGGTTATGGTGGGTTAGGTGTTGAATTAAAATTATTGTCAGATGCACAACTTAATAGTATACCAGATGGGGAGCCAATAGAGTAATGGCAAGATTAAATACAAAAGATAGAGAACTTTTAAGAACTGGAAAAGATATTGATTTAGCTAGTAAGAGTTACGCATATTTAGGTGGTAAATTTCTTACAAATCCAAATGATTATATTGAAGCTTTAATTTACGATACTGATGAAAATTTTTTAGAAAGTGCTGTTGTAGATAGTACTGATTATACTTTCGATGAAGACAATCCAACCATAAGATTAAAAACAGGAACTATTCTTAGAAAAATGGGTTATGATAGAGGAAGATATATTATAAAGTACAATTTTTTGAGAAAGATAGCTGGTTCATATGAAACTATATTAGTTGATGAAAGTAACAACCCATATGATGGAGACTATGAAGTTCAACCAAGTGGTAAAATAGTTACTCCAACTGATGAGGAATTGTCTTTAAAAGAATATAAATATTTTATTCACGAAATTTCACCAACAAGAAAAGAAGTTAGGTTAGCTACACAAAATATAAAAGATGTTCAATATCTTAGAGATTTTTATGATTTACAAAAAACAATAAAAAAAGTTGTTCCAGAACCAGAGAATCCAAACAATACATTAGAATTTGTTCCAATAGGAGGCCTTTATAATAAGTCAGCTAAAATTAAATTCTCTAATTCTGATAATACCGCTACACATTCAGAATTTATAAAAAGAATGGAAGGTGGAATTTTAAGTTTAAATAATGCATTCGTAACTGAAGTACTTACATCATTAAACGCAGAAACTCCTGGAAATATTGACAGAGAAGTATTTGGAGATGAATTAGCAGCTAGATTTGCTATATCTGAAGAATCACAGGCAGAAATATCAAAAGCAGCAACAACAGCTACAGGTGGTGGTAGATTAGATAGATTATATGAAGTTTATAATGGATTGGTAATGTCAAGTCCTGCTAGTGGATTAGTTGGAATATCAAGAATAGGTGATGGTACAGTTGGGGGTATACAAGAAATAGATGAAGGTTATTATGGCTCACCTAAATATGTGTGGAATGAGAACTCACCTCAAACAATTGAATTGACAAGTATATCAACTATCGTTACAGGTTCACCTAATACATATACTTGGGAACTTTTTGGATGGGATAGAGATGCTATAATTAAAAGAAATATCTTTAAACAAAGATATACAGATGGTTATAGTTGGGAAAAAATTAGACAAAAAACAGATACTAATGATGGTGATGTTAGAATTTTAGCTGGTGGATATGATGGATCACCACAAACAAGTTTAATATACACTGATCCAGATAGAACGGATGGAAGTACGATAGCAGTTGAATTACATTCTAAACATGTGCATGTTGGTGTTAGATTAACGGTATCCAATGATTTAAATCAAGAGAGTACTATCGTATACCCAGCATTTTTGAAAACGGGTTAAGGATATAAGTAATGGCAAAAGGATATATAGAATTACCACTATCAGGAAGACTATTAGGTCAACAAATAGAATATGCTACTGAATCTTCAGAAGTTACTGTGCCCTCGATATTACAAGGAAACCCAAATACTATAACTATAAATGAAATCGATGTTACTGGACTTACAGAAGAAAGCGGAGGATATGTTACAACTTTATCTGCAACATTAAATATCACCGCACCAACCGTGCCAACGATTGAAGATGATGAACGACTTGATTATGGTGATCAAAAATTTACTTTATATGATTCTCAAGGTACTAGACTTTTTAGTATTCCAGATACGCCGAAGGTTGAAATAGTATTACAAGAATATGCGAATAGTTGGGCAGAACAAGGAAGTAGTTATAGAATTGAATGGATAACTACAGATACAAGCACGAATACATATACTAATGAATTTGAATTTAGTATCTTAAACCCAGATGATTTACCTCAAGTAACTTTAAAATATGCACCATTTGTAGCTAGAATAGAAAACGTTACGGGTGATACATTAACTCTTAACATTGATTGGAATACCTTTAAGGAACAACTTACTTATAATGAAGATAATGATCACAATGCATTACCATCTCAGAAATTTAATAATTGGAGTATATCATATAAAATAAATGACAAAAGGGATTTATATACTTACTTACATCTAGGCGATGATAAATTATCATTGATAACTAATATAAAAAGTGATTATGAAACTTTTCCAGAACTACCACATTCTACAGTATTAAAATTATATGAACCATTACCAGAAGACTTTGAAGAAAAAGATAATGTTTATGTAGTTCGTGAAATGATGCAACAAAAAACTGAAGTGGTTGAATTAGTACCTTATGATCAAGAAGACGAAGATGTACTTATTTTAAAAATTCCAGATTCTGCTAATGTAGATTCACCAGTTTCAAAACGTTCAACTGAATTACAAAGTTATGATGATTTACTAACTACAGATGAAAAATTAAAGAAAAAAATAATTGATAAGTATGTTAGTGGAAGTGATGCACCAGTTGATTTAAATATAGATTATTCGAACTACGAAAATTTTATTAATTTTTCATCAGCAGAAAAAAGATTAAAAAACTTTAAATATAAAATACAACAAATTGAAGGTTATACTGCTGACAGTTCTTCATTAGTAGGAGTAACATCTGCAGATACTGATTTAGTATCTTTTGATAATAAAATTAGAAATTTGAAAAATGATTTTGATGGTTATGAGAAGTATTTATATCATACATCATCTTCATATTCTTCAGGGTCTATGGGTGTATTTTATGATTCTTCTTGGCCCAAAACTGGAAGTGGAAGTTATGCACAACCATATGAACCTGTTAGCTCATCACATTCTGATTTTACAAATTGGTATGGTTCATTAGATACAAAGGTTGGACAATTACATTCCGCTTCACTTTATGATTCAGACAATCCTAATAGATTAGTTAATCTTTTACCAGACCATATTAAATCAGATTCTAATAATGGTCAATTTTTAGATTTCATAGATATGATTGGTCAACAATTTGATGAGTTATGGGTATATACAAAAGCTCTAGCAGACATAACGGATAGACAAAACGATATATCTGATGGATTTTCTAAAGATTTAATTTTTAATTTAGCTAAATCTTTAGGGTGGGATATGCAAGATGGAAAAGATTTATTAGAATTAAGTAGATTTGGATTTGGTCAAAAGGTAAGTGGTAGTGGAGAATATTCTTTATACACATCTGGTTCAGCAAGTTCCCCCGCTGAGGGTGATATATCTAAGGAAATTGCAAAAAGATTAATTTCTAGTATGCCTTACTTGTTAAAGTCTAAAGGTACGGTTGGTTCATTAAAAGGTATAATGAATTGTTATGGTATACCAAGCTCAATTTTAAGAGTAAGAGAATATGGTGGTTTACAAAAAGATAATCATAGAGCACAATTTGAAATAGCAAGAAAGTTTACAAAAGCATTAGGGTTTAGAGGTTCACAATATATAATATCTACTTGGGTAAATGATGGAACTACAAGTAGAAAACCAGAAACAGTAGAATTAAGATTTAGAGCGGTATCGAGTTCGAATCAAGTTCTTGTACAAAAAGATACTGATTGGGCTATCAAACTAAAAGACAATGGTTCGTCTGATAATTATGGAACTGTTTCATTTATGTTATCTGGTTCTGATGGATATAAAGAAATTAGTTCATCATTATTTCCAGTATATGGTGGTGATTACCATTCTATAATGTTAAGAAAAAATAAAATTAATACTAATCTATTTACATATCCATCCTTTGAAACAGGATCTTTATTTAATCCACCATTTATATCAGATTCAAATAGTGCGGAAAGAGGAGCTCTTGAAATAGTAAGTAGTTCTAATGTAGCTAAAGTAGGAAGTAATAGTTTAAGACATACAAATACTTCAACCGATGGAACTTCTTATTCATACTTTTATAGAAATCCAGGAAATACTTATTCTACATCAACTAGTTCTCTGGCAAGTGTAAGTCAGAATGAAACATATATTTTTAGTGCATATGCACAAGCTTCTGCAAGTACAGTTGATAGTTTAGCTAGTTTAACTTTATTTGAATTAGATTCAGATGAAAATGTTGTTAATTGGACTGAAGAATTTGACTATTCGACAAACGATGGTGGTATTAGATCATCTAATAGAGTTGGATTAAATGAAACCGAATGGAAACAAATACAAGTAAAGAAAACAATTAAATTTCCTAATACATCAAAACTTGGTATTCGATTTGAAAATAATAAACCAAATTCAACTATACATTGGGATGATGTTTCTTTAAGAAAAATAGATACAAATTCAGATTCAATTGCAGATGCATTTACTTATGATTTATTTGTTAAAAGATATGATGCTGGTTTAGATAGAATAATAGATTCATCTAAAACAACATTAACAATTACAGGTTCACATGCAGCAACACAATCTTATAATGCGTCTTGGACTGGTAGTGGTGATTTATATATAGGTGGTAATAGTACATCACCACTTGATGCAGGTAAATTATCAGGTTCGTTAATGGAGTTTAGATTATGGAATTCACCATTAGATGAAGAATATTTTGATATACACGTTGCAAATCCAAAATCTTATGTTGGTAATACACCATCTGCTTCATATTATAATTTAATTAGAAGGTATTCTTTTGATGATGATACTACATTAGCAACTAATGCTTCTATAAGAGATGTTGTACCAAGTCAGAATCCAACCCAAACAGGTAGTGCACAGGGTTGGGCTGGAGTAAATGCATTTGAGTCAGTTGTTGATAAGACTAAAACGCTAGTACCAAATCATGGTCCAAATCGTAGAATGGCTACAAAGATTAGAGTTGAAAATAATTTTTTAAGTGGTAGTGGAGCTCAATTAAGTATAAGTGAAAGGTTTGATCAAAGTGCTAATGATTTTTCACCAATTGATTCACCAAAGATAGGTATATATTTTTCACCAACTGATGTTGTAAATGAAGACATCGTATCATCATTTGCAAATTTAGATTTTAATCAATATCTTGGTGATCCACGTGATAATTTAAAACACGAGTATAGAGGTTTAAAAGATGTATCAAATCAATACTTCCAAAAATATACTGGAAACAATGATTTTTGGGATTATATGCATATTATAAAATACTACGACCAATCTGTATTTAAAAATCTTAAAAAGTTAATTCCAGCTAGGTCAAAGGCTCATATGGGTACATTGATTGAGGGTAATATATTTGAAAGACCAAAATCACCTGTACAAAAAAATCCACCAAGTTTTACAACACCATTTTATACCGATACTATAAATATATCTACACTTGAAATGGAACACGAGGATAGTCGCTCAGTAGTTATAGTTGAAACTGAATATCCGACATATAGTGGAAGACTTACCGAATCATTTTTCAGAGAACCAGCTCTGTATTCATTAGGAAGTGGTTCATGGGGTGATGGTTCAAATGATAATTGGGATGATAGAAATTTATATATAAGTGGTTCTGCAAAAATTGGTGGTCCTAATTATGTATTTAGTGAACCAACAGGAGCAATGGTATTAAATCATAGAAAATCTGAAACATATAAAGAATATAAATTTTTCTATACAAGTTCAACTGATTTTGATAGAAGTTCAAAAGTTAGTACAAATCCTTTTGTTAATTATTATACTTCAAAATCCGAACACCCTTCAGAGATAGATCCAAATTACAAAAATAGTACAGCTCTTGATAGAATGATATATAGTGGTGTAAAAAATACAGTTAAAACTACTTTAGACGGCGATTTACCAGTTATAATAAGAACATCTGCACCTACTGTTGCAGTTCCAACAGATGTTGGTATTTCTAAGTTAAGAATTGATGAAAAGAAAAATTAAGGAATAATATATAATGTTTAAAAACTTTAATTATAGATATTTATTTTCAGAGAAGTTATATCATAATTTTTATAGATCTATGGAGAGAATTTGAAATGGGATTATTTAATTCATCGACAGTTAGTGTAGATGCAGTTTTGACAACTCGTGGTAAAGAGTTGCTTTCTACTGGAAATCGTGCATTTAATATAACAAAATTTGCATTGGGTGATGAAGAAATAGATTATACATTATATGATAAAGATCACCCATCAGGAACAGATAAATTTGGTATTGTTTTAGAAAATATAGTACCATTAGAAGCTACACCAACAAGAAGTGATTTAAAAAGCTTTTTACATAATAATTATGATCATAGTAGAAGACTTATTGTACCTGATGATACAACACTTGATGTTAATGAAGAATTCACTATACTTCCACAAGAAGTAGGAGAAGGATTACCAGCCATCAAGGATTATAAATCCATTGGTACTACTGATGGTAGTAGAGGAAATTTTATATTTACAATTGAAAATCCAACCGTAATTAGGTTTAATAGATATTATGCTTCTGGACAAGCTGAACCTTGGGAATCTGGAGGTTGGTTTAGAGAAGCAGTTACTTATACGGGAAGAGGAATTATGATTAGAGCTCTTGGTATTAATCCTTCTGCATTTACAACAGTTACAGTTGTTAGTGTAGAGAGTAAATTAAAACAGGTAATTGGAATAAAAGTTAATGCAGATTCAAACGCTACTGTAACACCAATGAATACTACAGTAGATGTAACAAATCCTAAATTTTATTAATGGAGAAACAGATATGGGTTTTTTAGATAATACAAGTATAACAGTTGATGCAATTTTGACTAAAACTGGAAGAGAAAGACTTTCACAAGGGACATTTCAAATTACTAAATTTTCTTTGAGTGATGAGGAAATAGATTATACGTTATACGATACAACGCATCCCAATGGTACTGATTCATATGGTGCAGTAATTGAAAATATGAATTTATTAGAGGCACATCCTAATAGAGTGCAATTCACCAGTCATCTTGTAAATCAAGCATTAGCTGGTGCTAAAATAACAGGTGTAGACGATAGTTACACAAGAGATGCACTTGAAACAATTCCATTAAATCCAAGTACAGATATAGTAGATGAAAATTATATATTTTCAATTGGAAATTTGGGTGTTGTTAGATTCCAAAGTGCAGTAAATAATAAATCAATAGCTGGTAAGTCGTGTATGTTAGTAGCTCAAGACTTCTCAGTTCCAGCTACTAACAATAGTACTACTGTAACTATTACAGGAGCTCAATCAGGTACTGTTAAAAATATAACAGTAACGGTGAATGCTAATTTATCATCGACTAAAGATTCTAATTCACCATTAACATCTAAACCTGTGAGACGAAGCGGTGGTGGTGGTAGTCCAAGAGCATCAGGTCCTCCTGGAAGTCGTCCAGGAGCTTCAGCTGCAAACCCAATGGGTAGAAAATTTGATTGAAATAAGGAGTAATTAATAATGAAAAAAGCTTTAACCGTAGATGATAGAATAGAAAATGTAGCATTAGTTACCTCTGGAATGTTTCAAGATGGTGCATCAACTATAAGTGCATTTTATACATCATCTACACAATATACAAATACTGGTGATTATAGTATAGATGTTTATAGATATGATCCCGCAAACAATGCATCAGCGTCAGTTCAATTTGGAGTAGCATATGGACACGTTGGTGGTAGTGGTTCTCTTGGAACAGTCGGAGCGACTGGTGATAGAACTACTGCAGCAGTTTATGGGCAGTTCAATAATACTATTAATCCACCACAAACAACAAGATTTACTTTTAGTGGAAAATCTGATGTAGATGAAATTTATGCTATATCTTTTAATAGAGCTAGAATTAGAGAGGAAATAGAACCAGGTGGATGGGAACTTCATCTTGGTAGTGGTACAAGTAAGATAAAATTAATTGATGATTCTTCTACAATTAAAGGTGGTACTACTAATACTAGAAATTTTGCTCCAGAACATAACGTTGTTAGTGGAACATTAAGTGGAGGAACTACAATAAATACCGCTGCAGCAGGTGAAAGTTCAACTTATGGTTCTTATGGAACATTTTATCCAAGCATTGGTGTTATATTATTAAATCCAAGAAGATTATCACGAGCATCTCTTGGTTTAATAACTGCTACTGGATCTAATTCAGATGATCGTAATAATAAAAAACTCTTTAATGAAATTGTAGCAGGAGCTCATTTTCAAGCTAAAAGACAAGAAAAAATTACATCTCGTCATTACTTTGTAAGAGCAACTGCAAATGAGTTTAATTCAACATCTAATGAGACATATTATACTCAGTCGATAACAGGAAATAAATTACCTATTCCAGGATTAAGAACAGATCCTAAAACATATATAACTACAGTTGGTCTTTATAATGCTGATGATGAATTACTTGCGATAGCAAAATTAAGTCAACCAATCTTAAAATCCAAATCGAGAGAAGCTCTTATAAAAGTAAAACTTGATTTCTAAAAGGGGTTAAACAATGTCATTTAAGAAAAACATTGAACCCGAAAATGTTTTAATATCGCCGTTTAAAGTACATAAAACTTTTACTTTTAATACAGCTGATAGTGCTAGTGGATTCTTTTCTGTACCAATTAAACGAGGAACTGATTCTAGTTTATGGGATTTTGGTACAGCTGATGCTGAGTCTAAAGTTGTATCTTCAAGTACATATTATAAAGTGCCTACTTATCACGAAATAAATAATTTATATTATAAAGATATAAGAACTATTCGTGGTTATATAGATTATATTAGAGGAGTTCCAACCAGTTCAAATGCAATTATATCATATAATTCAGAAACTCAACTTAGAAATACTAAATTACCATTAAGAACAGCATACACTAGACAATTACACGAAACTGGAACTGTAATTTCTATACCTCAAAAGTTTTTTGGAGAAACCATAAAACCTCATTCAGTCAGAGTTACAGATGATAGTACATCTTCTACTATAATTTTACAAGATGATGGGTATGGTAATTTATATGATGTAGCATATTCTTCAAGTTATGCAAGACGTGAACCAGATGCTAGTAATAATGGTGCTCTTGTAGGAAACGTTTTTTATAATGATGGTGTTATTGTAATTACTGATACGGGGTCTTATGCTGATGTCGCGACTAAAAGTGGTTCAGATGGTTTTAGTGTAAAATTTAATTCTACACAAACAATATATGAAAGAGAATATGTTTGTGTAGCAGATGAAAATGAATTTCAACATACTAATAATAAAAGTTTAAAAGTTGGTCGTAGTGGTAGTATAGGTGTTGGTACTTTTATCTCTTCATCTCAAACAAATACTATTGATGATTCATATCCTTATGAATTAATTGGATACGCAACAAGTTCTTGGGATACAAGTGGTTATAGAGTTGGTACTGAATTATTAGGTGTCGCAACTTCTTCAGATTTTGCAACATATGTATCAGCTATTGGGTTATATAATGATGCTAATGAATTATTAGCGGTAGCAAAACCAGCTAAACCAATTAAAAATGAAAAAGAATTAGCATTAACTTTTGTTGTAAGATTTGATACAAATTAACATTTGTGTATAACATTTTGGTTATATAAACAGATTTCTATGAAACATTAATATTTATAAATGTGATAGTATATTAACTTTATACAATAAATTAGATTGGAAATAAAATGGCAAATGGTGATTGTTATGAAGCAAATGGTAGACACGTTATGAATATGATGATGGCTCCAGACACAAAGAAGTGGAAACTTTGTCATGGAGTAGGTATTTTACAGACTGATGGTAAACCATTTGGACACGCTTGGATTGAATATGGCGGTAATAAGTGTATTGATAAGAGTAACGGAAATGATATAAATATTCCAAAAAAATTATATTATGAAATAGGTAACTTTCCAGTTAAAGGATATAAGATTTATAAATACAGCCCCAAAGAAGCGGGTTTAAAAATGGTAAGGAATAAACATTGGGGGCCTTGGGATTCCAAGCC
>CAZUWS010000003.1:0-14265 GCA_964624295.1 uncultured Candidatus Pelagibacter sp.
CTTGTTTCATGAAATTAATATTAGGAACAGCTCAGTTTGGGAGTAACTACGGAATTAATAATTCTACTGGAGTTTTAGGAAAAAAAAAAATTGATAAAATAATTAAAACTGCTTACAAAAATAATATTAGAATACTTGATACAGCGATAGAATACAGAGAGAGCACTAAGATATTAAGTAAGTTAGATATCTCAAAGTTTAAAATTGTATCTAAGCTGCCTTTCTTCAAAGATACAAGTAAATATGATTTATATTATAGAAAGGTAATCGAGAATTATTTCGATAAGCTAAAGACCAAAAAAATTTATTGTTTTTTAGTTCATAATCCTGAAAAATTTAGTGGAAGACAATTGAAAGAACTTTTTAAAATTTTGCAAATTTATAAAAAAATTGGAGCTATAGAAAAGGTTGGTCTATCAATATATTCTCCTAAAACTTTGAATACATCTATTAAATATTTCTATCCAGATGTTGTGCAGGGCCCTATAAATTTTTTTGATAGAAGAATTATCAAATCTGGTTGGCTAAAGAAATTATCAAATATGAGGATCCAATTTCATGCTCGATCAGTTTTTTTACAAGGATTGTTTCATTTAAACAAAAAAAAAAGAAATATTTTCTTTTCAAAATGGAAAAAAAATTTTGAATATTTTGATAACTGGATAAATAAAACCAATTCTTCAGTAAATGAGACAACCTTCAGCATGATAAACAAGTATAAAAAAGATATTAATCATCTAGTGATTGGAGTTGATAATATTAATCACTTAAATGATTTAATAACTTGTAAAAAAAATAAAAAAATTATTATACCTAATAAATTAATTTCTACTGACGAAATGCTTATTAATCCCTTTAATTGGAAGCTTAAATGAAAACAAATATCATAATTCAAGCTCGAGAAGGTTCGACAAGATTTCCATTAAAAGTTTTACAAAAAATTAATAATAAAACAATTTTACAAATTTTGTACGAAAGGCTAACTTTCTCCAAAAATACTAATAAAATTATATTTTCAATACCAAAAAAAAATAATGATAATTTAATTAGGCATTTAAAAGAATTAAAATATGAATATTTTTTGGGTGATGAAAAAGATGTACTTTCAAGATACTATAATACATCAACCAAATTTCCATCCGATATAATTGTAAGAATAACGGCCGATTGTCCGTTAGTTGATCCGAAAATGTTAGATGAAATGATTGACTTATTTATTTCATCAAAGTCAGATTATACTAGCAATACCTTGCCGCCAACTTTTCCAGATGGTCTAGATATAGAAATTTTTAATTTTAAATCACTCAAGAAATCTTATGACGAAGCTAATACAGATTTTGATCGAGAACATGTAACTTCATATATTAGAAATAACAATTTTTTTAAGAAAACTAATTTTAAAAGCGATATAGATTATTCAAAGTTTAGAATTACTTTAGATGAAAAAGAGGATTTAATAGTAATATCTAATATTCTAAATTATTATAACAACAAAGAATTATTTTTATGGAAAGATATAAAAAATTTAATTCAAAAAAAGTCTAAATTATTTATGGCAAATTTAAAAACCAAACGGAATGAGGGAGCGAAGCTTGGTACGGGACAAAAATTATGGAAGCGAGCTAAAAATATCATACCGGGTGGAAATATGCTTCTTTCAAAAAGGCCAGAAATGTTTTTACCTGAAAATTGGCCGTCTTATTTTAGCAAGGCGAAAGGTTGCAAGGTTTGGGACATGGATAACAAACAATATTTTGATATGTCGATGATGGGGATCGGAACAAATACACTAGGCTATGGTCATCCCGATGTAGATAAAGCTGTAATGGAAGTTGTTAATAAAGGAAATATGTCAACACTGAATTGCCCAGAAGAAGTTTTTCTTGCTGAAAAATTAATTGAATTACACCCTTGGTCCGAAATGGTAAGGCTTGCAAGGACAGGGGCAGAAGCAAATTCTATAGCAATCAGAATAGCAAGAGCGGCTTCCAATAAAGATAATGTTGCAGTCTGCGGATATCATGGATGGCACGATTGGTATTTGTCCGCAAACATTGGAAACAATAATAGTCTTAACGATCATCTTTTTCCAGGTTTAAGCTCTGCAGGGGTTCCTAAAGCGTTAAAAGATACCGTTTTTACTTTTGAATATAATAATTTCAAACAATTACAAAAACTTGTAGATGAAAAAAATATTGGAACTATAAAAATGGAAGTTACAAGAAATTTTTTACCAAAAGATAATTTTTTGTTAAAAGTGAGGGAATTAGCTTCTAAAAAAAATATCGTACTAATATTTGATGAGTGTTCATCGGGCTTTAGACAAACTTACGGAGGAATTCATAAAATTTTTAATGTTGAACCTGATTTAGCTATGTTTGGTAAAACTTTGGGAAATGGATATGCTATTACGGCTGTAATAGGTAAAAGAAGTATTATGGAACATGCACAAAATACCTTTATAAGCAGCACATTCTGGACTGAGAGAATTGGTCCCACTGCCGCCCTCAAAACCTTAGAAATTATGAAAAACGTCAAGTCTTGGGAAAAAATAACTGAAATAGGATTAAAAATAAAGAATGGATGGTTAAAACTATCAAAAAAATATAATTTAAAAATTACTACAAGCGGCATTCCTGCTTTCATTAATTTTAAAATCGAATCTAAGAATTGGTTGAAATATAAAACTTATTTAACACAAGAAATGTTAAAAAAAGGTTTTTTAGCCAGCAACAGTGTTTATGCCTGCACAGAACACAAAGACGAAGTAATAGAACAGTATTTTCAAAATCTAGATCCAATTTTTAAAAAAATTTCAGAATTTGAAGAAGGCGAAGAGGTCGAAAAATATTTGGAGGGTCCAATAAGTCATTCAGGATTTAAAAGATTGAATTAATTTATGGAAGAGAAAATTATTAAAGGAAGATGGTACGATATTAATAAAAAAATTAGAAAAAAAATCGTAGCTAAATATGACAGAATTAAAGATTGGAAGATGGATCCAAAAGGCTATTTTTTAATTGCTATAGACAGAGAAGATAGTTTTATTAGAGTTGGTTACTGCAAATTTACGAAATTAGGTAATAATCCTGTTAACGATATGGTTGCCGAAATAAAAGGAAAAAATGCTTTAGAAATTGTTAATACGTTAATTAGAGAGAAGTTTATTTCTACCCTGCAACATGCTGCAGACATGGGAATTGAACTTCATAAAGCAGAAATAGCTCTAAAATTTAATTTAAAATATATACAAGATAAAGAAATATTGATTGACAAATGAGAAATTTTAAATAATTTAAAAGAATAATTCTAAGTGGGAAACAATGTTAAATTCATTGGCTGTACCTGCAACGGTGAGAGTTAAAACTTAAGTCCGAATGCCACTTGGAATAGCCCCCTGTTGAACGATGACCAGGAGAGTCTAGTTCTGCAATTAAATGTTAGCAGTGGCAAAAATATTAAAGTTAAAACTTTAAAATAGGAGAGCCACATGCAAAAAATTCTGAAAATATCTTTTTTTATTATAATAATGCTTTTATTTTTTAATAAAGCATTCTCTAAAGACTTACCCGTGATTGTAATTTCACCTGGTAAAACCCCGCAGTCTCTAAGCACAGTTGGAAGTACAGTTACTGTTATAGACGGAGAAACAATCAGAAATTCTAATGAAAGTTTTCTTGGTGCAATCATCGACCAAGAATCTGGAAGCACTAATGCTTTTCAGGATGGAGGTCATGGGACGAATATGGGCATTCAATTGAGAGGTTTGGAAAAGAGATATTCTACAGTCTTTATAGATGGAGTAAAAATGTCTGATCCTAGCTCACCAGACAATAGTTTTTATTTTCAAAATATTATGAAAGAGTCCATAGATAGAGTTGAAGTACTAAAGGGAAATCAAAGTTCGCTTTACGGACCAAATGCTATTGGTGGAACTATACATATATTTACAAAAAAAGGAAAACCAGGATTTAGATCAAATACAATCGTTAAGTCCGGATCAAATGATACTAATAGTATTTATTATTCAGCAGATGGAGGAAATAATAAAGTAAGCTACTATTTAGGTGTAAATCGTTTTTTAACCAACGGTATCTCAGCAATGAATGACAATGATGAGAGTGATAGTTATGAAAATAAAGGACTACACGGCAGCTTGGATTATAAATTCAGTGAAAATTTAAAAATTGAAAATACATTAAGATTGGTAAGTGCAGATGTTCAATATGACGCTGTTAACTCATCCTCAACTGACGTAAATGATGCGAGTGAAAATACAGAGGGCAGCTATTCTTTGAAAATATTACATGACAAAGGAAAATTTAATAATTCATTTAGTTATAACAAAACTTATATACAGAGAAATACAACTGAAACTGCAGGCACATTTCAAAATTATTTTGGTTATAGAGATGCGTTTAATTTTACAGGAACATATAATTTTAATTTAGACAATAGGTTAGTTTACGGTTTGGATGCTGAATTTGATGCAACAAGATACGATGGGGATTATGCTCCTTCAGCAACAGGTTGGAGTCAAATATTTTTTGATAAAGAAGCTGACGAACATATTTTCTCTCAATTTTTTGATTATCAATTTAGACCTACTGAAAAACTATTTGGAACTCTAGGTTTAAGAAGTGATGAACATTCTGCTACTGGTAGAAAACCAAGTGGTAGAGTAACAATGGCTTACAAACTCAATAATAATTCTAAGATCAGATCTTCCTGGGGTTCTGGGGTTAGATTTCCTTCTATGTATGATTTGCATTATGCAGACGGAAATACAAATGCTTCGGGCGGTGGCACATATTCTGAGGATGGATATGCTGGTGTTAAAGTTGAGGATTTAAGCCCTGAAAGAGCAAATAGTTATGATGTTGGTTATGAAACATTCTTTGATGATTTAAATATAAACCTAGATGTAGCTTATTTTTATGTTGAACAAAAAAACCCTCTTAACTCTGATTATAGAAATAATTGGAAAATGGGAAATACCTACGGTGTAAATTACGCTAAAGGTATAGAGCTAGGACTTAACTGGAAACCTGAAAATATAAAACTCGGAATAGATTTTGATTATACTTATACAGACTCATACGATTCTAATAATTGCTATGCAGGTTGTACACTTAGCTCTGGAATGAAAGATTCAAAAGTAAGAGTTCCAAGAAATACCTTTACTTCAAATATAAGCCACGAAACTTTACCGGGTCTAAAAAACTCTTTGTTGATTAAATATGTAGATGAAACTAGAGATTTTGGTAATACTAACAATTCCTTCGTTGATGTTCTCCTTGATGATTATATTACCTTTGGATTGTCAAGTAATTATAGAATATATGAAAATTATGATCTAACATTTAACGCTATTAACTTATTAGATGCAGGCTATGAACAATCACATCAATATTCACAAATAGGTCGATCTTTTAATTTTGGCTTAAGAAGGGTATATTAAACTATGCAAAAATTATTAAAAACTTTAAGAAGAGAAATTTTACCAATCAGTTTAATATTGATACTAGTTTTTTCAAGACTAATACCTCATCCACCAAATTTTACCCCAGTCATAGCAGTAGCAATTATGGGTGGTTATTTCTTTAGGAATATATATTTCTGTTTTGGTACATTACTAGCCTCAATGTTTTTAGCCGATATGCTGTTAGGATTTTATGAAAACATGATTTTTGTTTATTTATCATTATTAATTGTAGCTTTAAGCCTATTTTCGTTTAGTAAAAAAATAAATTTTAAAAATCTTTTTGTTTATGGATTTTTTGGATCTTTAATTTTCTTTTTAGTTTCTAATTTTAGTTTTTGGCTTTTAACTGACTTATATGTAAAAGATATAAGTGGTTTAATCCAAGCCTATATAATGGCGATTCCATTTTTCAAAAATACACTAATATCTACACTAATCTTTTCTTATGCGACTTTAATTGTTTATAAGACTTCAAATAAATATTTTGCAGTTCAATAATTAATTTAAATTTAAAAATGAAAAAAATTTTAATAATGGGCCTTCCAGGTGCGGGGAAGACTACGTTGGCATCTAAGCTTGTACCAATTCTAAAAGCAAAATGGCTAAATGCTGATAAAGTGAGAGAAGAGGCCAATGACTGGGATTTTTCTGAAGAAGGTAGAAAAAGACAAGCAGAAAGAATGGCAAAATCTGCAGAAAAATTAAAACAGCAGGGGCACTATGTTATCGCTGACTTTGTGTGTCCTACTCCAAAAGCTAGAAAAATATTTAGCCCAGATTTTTTGATATGGGTTGATACAATAGACAAAAGTAGGTTTGAGGATACAAACAAGATTTTTGTAAAACCAGAAAGTTTTGATTTTAGAGTTACAACAAAAAATGCAGAACTTTGGGCAATCCAAATAGCTGATAAAATTGAACCGTACACTTGGGACAATAAAAAGCCCACCGCTCAAATGTTAGGAAGATGGCAGCCTTGGCACGATGGTCACCAAAAATTATTTGAAGAAATTATAAAAAAGACAGGGCAGGTTAATATACAGGTTAGAGATGTCCAAGGTGTTGACGACAACCCTCTTGATTACAATACTGTAAAAAAAAACATTGAAAACGCCTTAAAGAATTTTAAAAATCGTATTAAAATTTCTTTGGTACCCAATATAACCAATATCTGTTATGGTAGAGGAGTAGGTTATAAAATTGAAGAAATTATTTTACCAAAAGAAATTCAAGAAATTTCTGCAACAAAGATAAGAGAGAAAATGAGAAAGGAAGGAAAATTAAAATAATGTCAGATATAAAATTTTTAAAAGAATATTTTAGTAGTTTAAAAGAATTATTAAACAATGAAAAATATTTAGAGGATCTTGTTCAAGTTAAAGAAATTTTAAAAAACACCCACGCAAAAGGAAAAAAAACAATGATATTTGGAAATGGTGGAAGTGCAGCGATCGCAAGCCATTTCAGCGTAGATTTAACGAAAAATGCAAGAGTTAGATGCACCAATTACAATGAGTCTGATCTGTTAACTTGTTTTTCAAATGACTTTGGTTATGAGAGATGGGTAGAAAAAGCGATTGAGTTTTATGGTGATGAAGGAGATTCTTTAATACTCATTTCGGCTGGAGGAAACTCTCCTAATATGACCAATGGTGCAAAACAAGCAAGAAAGAGGAATATAAAAAAAATCATTACTTTTACAGGCAACGATAAGAACAATAATTTAGCTAAACTTGGCGATATCAATTTTTGGGTTAATAGCAAAGCATACAATCATATAGAGAACGTTCATCAAATTCTGTTGCTTTCATTAGTGGATTTAATAATTGGAAAAACGGAATATCCTCCTAATTAAATTAATAAATTGAAAAAAAATAACTCTTTTTTAAAAAGTTACAAAAACTTAAAGGTTTTGATTACTGGTTCAACCGGTTTTAAAGGCGCATGGTTAGCAAATTGGCTTCTAATGCTTGGCGCAAAAGTAGTTGGTGTTGGACTAAAACCTGAAAAAGATTCAATTATATTTTCTTCACTGGAATTAAATAAAAGAATTAATCAATATTTTGTTGATATAAAAAACTTTAATAAAATTAATCATATAATTAAAAAAGAAAAACCAGATATAATTTTTCATCTTGCCGCACAATCAATTGTTTCTTTAAGCTACAAAAATCCTTTAGAAACCTTTGGTACCAATGTAGTTGGAAGCACAAATATATTAGAGGCAGTCAGAATCAACAAAGTCCCACACTTGGTGTACATAACCTCAGACAAATGTTATTTGAACCTCGATAAAAGAGGAAGCTACAAAGAAACGGATATTTTAGGTGGCCTCGACAACTATTCCTCATCCAAAGCCAGTGCTGAGCTAGTTTTTTCATCATATTCCCACAGTTATTATAAAAAAGATTTTTTATCTATTGTAAGCGCAAGGGCGGGTAACGTGATAGGAGGAGGAGATTTCAAAAAAGATAGAATCATACCAGATGTAATAAAGTCATTAAGAAATGGAAGAAAAATTATTTTAAGAAATCCTAATGCTACAAGACCTTGGCAACATGTACTAGAGCCTTTGTCTGGCTATTTAACCCTGGGGCATAAACTAATGAATAGAGAATTAAAATCTAGTTTAATCCCAAGTTGGAATTTTGGTCCACATAAAAAAAATTGTAAAAAGGTGATCTTTATAGCCCGATTATTTGTAGAAGAATGGGAAGAGAAAAAACAAATAATAACATACAGAAAAAATAAAAATTTTCATGAATCACAATTGTTAAGCCTAAATATCCAAAAAGCCCAAAAAGAACTTTCTTGGAAACCCAGGTTAACCCTAGATGAAACAGTAAAATTTACTGTTGATTGGTATAAAAGTTATTTTTTAGATAATAAATCAGAAGATATATCAAATTATCAAACAGAATATTATATCGACAAATAGTTTATATGAAAAAATTTTTAGAAAAATGAAAGTAGTGATCTTAGCAGGCGGTTTCGGAACTCGTTTACCTGAATATACTGATACGATACCAAAACCTATGATAAAAATAGGTGAACAACCTATTTTGGAACACATAATGAATTCATACTCAAAATTTGATTTTAAAGAATTTATTATAGCTCTTGGATATAAGGGTGAGTTAATAAAGGAACATTTTAAAAGCCACAAGAATAAATGGAAAGTTAATCTGGTCGATACAGGCCAAAACACTATGACCGGAGGTAGACTAAAACGTTTAAAAGAAGTAATTGGAAATGAAACTTTTATGCTAACTTATGGCGATGGTTTATCCAATATAAATCTAAAAGAATTGTTGGAATTTCATAAAAAAAATAAAAAAATTGTTACAGTTAGTGCAGTTAGACCACCTGCAAGATTTGGTTTTATAAAATTTAAAGATGATAAAGTTTTGAGTTTTAAAGAAAAATCTAAACTTGATGTTGGATGGATAAACGGAGGTTTTTTTGTAATGGAACCAAAATTTTTGGATTATATCAAAGGTGACTCAACTTATTTAGAGAGGGAACCTTTAGAAAAAATAGCAAAAGAAGGAAATATGTGCGCTTATAAACACGCAGGCTTCTGGCAATGCATGGATACTCTAAGAGACAAAATAGTTTTGGAGGAACTCATTAAAGAAGGCAATCATCCATGGTAGTTTTTTGATCATAAATCTAAAAATATAATCTGTATGAAAAAAATTCTGATAGTAGGAGGAACAGGATTTATTGGATATCACTTAGCAAAGAAAGCCCTTAGAAAAGGTTGGAGGGTATATAGTATTTCTACCAGCGCTCCTAAAAAAAAAAGATACATACCAAAAGTAAAATATAAAATTTGTGATATTACAAATAAAAAAAATTTTAAAAAAAATATTAATCAATATTTTGATTACGTGGTTAATCTTGGTGGTTACGTTGAACATTCGCATCGATTAAAAACCATTAAAAGTCATTATCATGGCTGCAAAAACCTAGCTGATATCTTAATTAAAAATCCACCCAGGACTTTCGTTCAAATGGGAAGCGGGAATGAGTACGGTAAATTAAACTCTCCTCATAATGAAAAAGCTAACTGCAGACCTATTTCTATATATGGAAATGCCAAATTATCATCAACAAAATATTTGATAAATCTTTTTAAAAGAAAACATTTTCCATCTGTAGTTCTCAGACTCTATCAAGCTTATGGACCAAAACAAGATACAAATAGATTAATACCCCAAGCTATTGAGTCATTTTTAAAAAATAAAAAATTTCCCTGCTCTACAGGAAATCAATTTAGAGATTTTGTACATATCGAAGATGTTGTTGGTGCAATTATACAATCATTAGTTTTGGAAAGTTCAAAAGGAGAAATTATAAATATTGGATCTGGAAAGCCAAAAACAATCAAAAGTATAATACTTACTATATTAAAAATTATAGGCAAAGGAGAAGCACAATTTGGTAAAATTAAAATGAGAAAAGATGAAATATTAAAAATATATCCCAATGTTAAAAAGGCCCAAAAAACAATTAAATGGTCATCTAAAATTTCACTTCAAAAAGGTTTAAAAAGAACAGTAAGGTCATATAGTGAGTCTTTCAGAAACTAACAATCCTCTAATAAGCGTAATTATTAATTGCTACAATGGAGAAAAATTTTTAAAAAAAAGCATTGAAAGTGTAATAAACCAAACATATTCAAATTGGGAAATAATCTTCTGGGATAATTTATCAAATGATAATAGTAAAAAAATAGTAAATCACTACACTGATAAAAGAATAAAATATTTCGGTGCAAAAAATTTTACCAAACTTTACGAAGCAAGAAATTTAGCTATTGAAAAAGCTTCAGGAGAATATATTGCTTTTTTGGATGTTGATGATTGGTGGACAAATAATAAATTGGAAATACAAATAAACAAAATTAAATATGAAAAACTTGATGTAGTATATTCTAATTTCTATAGATTTTACGAAAGAAGCAAAAGAAAAAAAATATTTGCTACAACAAATCTTCCAACAGGTTTAATAACCCAGAGTTTATTGAATTTATATGGAGTAGGAATTTTAACAGTTTTAATTAAAAAAGATATTCTGAAAAATAGAAAATTTAATAAAAATTATGAGATCATCGGTGATTTTGATTTGATTATTGACATAAGTCAAAATTTACAATTTGGATGTATCCAGGAACCTTTAGCTTATTACAGAATTCACACTGATAATTTATCCCTTAAAAAGATTGAGAAAGAAAAAAATGAACTCGAAACCTGGATAAAAGAAAAAAAAAATCAATTAAAATCTTATTCACTTGATGTTTTTGATGATAAAATTCAAGTACTCAGAATAAAGATGGATTTATTTTCTGGCAAAAGGTCAAGCGCAATGAAAAAAATATTTTTATTAAATAATAATTTTAGAAAACTAAAATTTTTAATTTCTTTGATTTTACCTATAAAAATTTTAAAGATATTAATTTCTTAGAATTTATGAAAAAAGACAATTTAGCTATAGTTAGCAATGAAAAAACATACGCTAATAAAAATTATTATTATTGTGACAATATTGAAACGAAATCTATTCCAGAAGGTCTTAGTAAAGATTTTAACATCGAACTCTTTGTTAGAAATTCAAAAATTGAAAGAGAATCACACAAGATAAATTTAGATAGGGTTATAATTTCAAAAGGTATAGTATCTTATATTTGTAATATACTAAAATATTCTAATTCAAATCAAAAATATTTGGTTATCTCTTTGTCACCTTATACTTTTATAATTTGTTTACTCTTATTTGTTCTTAGAAAAAAAGTTTTTGTTTATTTAAGAAGTAATGGTTATGAAGAATATAAATGTTACTCCAGATATTTTGGACCAGCTATTTATCATATAATGTTTACCCTGGCATCTTGGACATCAAATCTTATAGCCTGTAGATCACACATATTAAAAGGTAAAAAGGGAATAGTAGTTTCGCCTTCCCAACTTAATGAAAAATGGTTTGCTGATAGAAAATCTCCAAATTTAAAAAATACTAAACTTTTATACATAGGGAGAATTAAGATTGAAAAAGGTGTATTTTCACTTTTAAAAATTGTTAAAGAAATAAAATCAAATTTCTCTATTACAATTTTAAATCCAGAAAAATTTTATAATAAAGAATTAGAAAGCAATAAAGTTAAAATAATCCATTTCAGACAAGAGCACGAAAACATGATCAAAACATATGATGAGCATAATATTTTCATTTTGCCATCGTATACTGAGGGCCATCCACAAGTTTTAGATGAGTCACTTTCTAGATTGAGGCCAGTTATTATTTTTCCTGAAATATCGCACGTTAAAAGAAATCGAGAAGGGATTTTTATTGCCGAAAGAAATTCAGAATCACTATCAAATAAAATAGAATATATTATGAATAATTATGAAGCTATCCAAAAAAAAATGTTAAACAACAAGTTACCAACTAAAATAACTTTCTTAAAAGAAATTACAAAAATTATTGATCAAAATAAATTTTAGTGATTTTAAATTTCTTTCTCTACTAACCTAATATCAGACTCAACCATATCAGTAACGAGATCTTCAAAGCTAATTTTAGGTTTCCATTTAAGTATTTTTCCTGCCTTTTTATAGTTTCCAACCAAAGTATTTACTTCAGCTGGTCTGAACAGTTTTTTATCAATTTTCAGATACTTTTTATAATTTAATCCCGCCACCTTAAAAGCAAGTTGAGCAAAGTGTTCGACTGAAAATTGTTTTCCAGTTGAAATAACAAAATCATCTGGGCGTTTTTGTTGCATCATTAACCACATAGCCTCAACATAGTCCTTTGCATGCCCCCAATCTCTTTTAGTTTTGATATTTCCTAAATATAATTCTTTTTGAAGATTATATTTTATTCTAGCAACTGCATAACTAATTTTTCTAGTTACAAATTCATAACCTCTTCTAGGAGATTCGTGATTAAATAAAATACCTGAACAACAAAATAAATTGTACGCTTCTCTATAATTTCTTGTTAATTCATAACCAGTTACTTTCGAAATTCCATAAGGAGATCTTGGACGAAATGGTGTATTTTCTGTTTGAGGAGACTCAATCACTTTTCCAAACATTTCAGATGAACCTGCAAAATAAAATTTAGATTTAGGAGAAAATTCTTTAATAGCAGATAAGACATAATGAGTGCCATTCACATTGGTATTGATTGTTGAAAACTCATCTTCAAATGAGTAAGAAACATAACTTTGGGCAGCAAGATGATAAATTTCGTTAGGTTTTATCTTTTGTATAACTTTAACCAAACTAGCATAACTTTCCATTGAAGCGGCATGGAATACGATCTGATTCTCTATTTTTTTTAATCTCCACAGTCTATGCATCTTATCTTCAAGGGCCACTCGTCTAACTATTCCGTGAACTTTATAATTTTTTTTTAAAAGCAATTCAGCTAGATAAGATCCATCTTGACCGGTTATACCAGTTATTAAAGCTACTTTGCTCATTTGTTTTCCTAAAAAAGTTATGTCAGAAAATTTTCAAATAGTCATTATAAATTTTTGAAGAATTGAACTTATTTTTTAATAAATGAAATGAATTATTAGATATTTTATTCGCAATTCTTTTATTTTCTAAAAGTTTTGAAATTAAGGAAATCAACTCCACATCTTTTGTATAAACAAGTACTTGTTTATTTTTTTTAAAGATATTTTTGGGAAAGGAATTTTTATGAACTATGGAAGGAAGTCCATAACTAATATATGTGAAAATTTTCATTTGTAGACCAGTAGCCACTTCTAAATTGCAAATTCCACAAATACTTTTTTTAACCAATTTATGTATTTTTTGTACAGGTCCATGAACCTTGACATTTTTTAATCGTGATAAAATAAATTTATCAATAAAATTGATTTTACCGACAATATTAAATTCAATATTTTCATATTTTTCATTTAGTTTAGGCATTATTTTTTTTGCAAAATTATAGCAAGCCAGTTTATTTGGGAAATAATTCACATTACCAACAAATAAAATTTTATAATTATTTTTCTTATATTTAAAAGTTTTTGACTGAATTTTAAATTGATTACCCACCACAGCAATTTTATTTTTATCAATTAAAGTTTTTGAAGTTTTTAATTCTTTTTTTGATATGAATACAACTTTATCAAAAAAATTTGATATTTTTTTTTCATAATTTTTTACTAAAATATTTTCAAAAAAATACAAATACTTTATAGGATTTAAGACTGATATATTTTTAATTATTTGATCATAATTAGCAGACATTAGATCTGTCATTTCTAAAATTGTTTTACCCCGATATTCTTTTGGAAGATATTGAGCTGATCTTACCAAGTGAAAAATAATAGTATCGTAATTGTCTTTGTTTTCATCAATGTAATTTGACATCTCTTTAGAAAAAAAATATCCATTTTGTACTGGCTCTAGTTTTAAGAAGGCAAATATCATATTAATAATTTTTGAGGTAAAATTAATTCTGAAAGTTTTAAAGTGATTGAAATGCTTTAAATCATTTTTTTTCTTTAAAATATTTTCTCCAATACAGACCAAATCAATTTGATTTTTTTTTGACAGAAACTTCGAGATATCCAAAATCCTCTTTTGAGCTCCTTCAAATGGTTGTGATAATAAATTTTTTGATGAAACAATAAGTATTTTTTGCATTAAAAATGTATGTTATATCAGATGTTTATTTAATTAAAGAATCTTATCGCTGGGCGTGTAGTTCAATGGTAGAACGCTACGTTGACATCGTAGAGGTCATAAGTT
>CAZUWS010000004.1:0-5268 GCA_964624295.1 uncultured Candidatus Pelagibacter sp.
AGCAAAATAACCCTACAGGAAATCTCTTTATCAAGATAAATTTTATGAACCGCATCCAAAACAGATTCTGCTAAACCGCCATGACATATTATTGAACATTGTTCGGTCTCAAAATTTGAAAGTGAAAGTAATGTTGATAAATTATCATGATTAAATTTCACTTTAAAATCTTTCAGCTTGGTATTCTTCAGATCGTCTAAGATAAAATTGTATTGAATTTTATTTTCAATAATCAAATTTGGTGTCTTATTATTAAAAGCATTAAAGTAAACTTTATTTATTGGATAAAAAGGATTTAAAGAGTAAATGTTTAAACCTTTGATACCGTAAAAATGTTTTTCTATACTCTGAGAATGAGTTGGCCCGTACCCTCTTCTTCCTCCCATAGGTGTCCTAATAATAAGTGGTAAGCTAATATCCTCGTTGTACATATAATAAAATTTTGAAAGATTATTTAATATTTGATCAAAAGCTAGTCCCAAAAAATCACCAAACATAATTTCTACGATTGGTCTATATCCTTCTATAGCCAATCCTGATGCCATACCAACTATACTGGCTTCACTAATAGGTGTAGAAAATACTCTTTTAGGATATTTTGTCTTTAGATTTTTGGTGATCTTAAATGCACCTCCGTATGGATCGTCAATATCTTCACCATAAAATAAAATTTTTTTATTAGATTTGGCTAGTTTGTGAAAAAAATGATTTAACAATTCTCCAAATCTTCTGCCTTTAAAATCTTTTGAATACACATCCAGCTCATCAAAATTTTTATTTATACTAGTATTTTTTAATTTTTTTAAATTATTTCTTTTTGTTCCTTTGGGGTTTAGAGCTTCATCAAAGACCTTCTTAATAAAAGTTTGAGATTCATTTTCTATTTTTAAAAATTCGTTTTCTTTTAATTTTTTTTTCAACTTCTTCAATGGATCAATTTTATTAAGTTTTCCTAACAAACTTTTGGATCTTGTATCATCTCCTTTACTGTGTGGTCCTAACCTTGTGGATTTAAGAATTACGATGTTGGGATTACCCTTTCTAACATCCTTAATTATATTTTTTACTTTGCTGTAAATTTTAAACGCGTCAGGATAATCCATAACATGAGTTTTAATATTAAAACTTCTACATTTGTTAAATATTGATCCAGATATCGTTTTAGATGTATCTGTAGTTTGGGCTATACCATTATCTTCTATTGCAACCAGTATTGGGAGCTTATATATAGAAATTAAATTTAAAACTTCATATACAACACCCTCTCCAAAACTACCGTCACCTAAGAACAAACATACAATATTGTTTTTTTTTTGCATTTTTTTTGCTATGGCTAAACCTAAAGACATAGGCGCATTTCCTCCAAGAATACCGTTTGAATAAAAAACTTTTTTATAAAATAAATGCTGACTTCCGCCTATACCTTTACAAACACCCTCATCTTTTCCTAAAATTTCATTTATTAATCCTAAATAATTTTTAGTATGTGCTAAAAAATGGCCATGACACCTATGATTACTTAAAACAATGTCTCCCTCAATTAAACATGAGGAAATACCGGTTGCATTATTTTCCTGACCCAAACAAGTGTGAGTGGTTCCTTTAATCAATCCTTTAGAAAATAGTTCGAGTAGTTTTTTTTCAAAAAGCCTAATTTTAAAAGACTCTTCATATAATTCAAAAATTTTTTTATTTTTCATTTTTTTCTATAGCTTTCAGTATTGAATCATATGATTTAAACAAATTTATTGATTTTTGACTATTAATAGCAATATCTACACCAAATTTTTTTTTTATCATAACTGATAATGTTACAATATCTAATGAATCGATAATACCGCTATCGATCAAATTTTGTTTTTTTAATGATTTAATATTTTTTTTTCCTACTTTAGATAAAAAATAATTATCTAAGAATTTTTTTGCTTCTGACATTGTATTTAATTGATAAATATTTTATTATTCTTTTGATATGCTTTACACATGCTATGATATGTTTTTTTTAGATCTAGATGGGTAATATTAGTTAAATTTTTTTCATTTCCAATTTGTTTGAAAAAATCTTTGTTTTTAATAACTTTTGCAATTTTATTTGTATTAGAAACAAATCTTTTATCTTGTACTTTCCCTTTTCTAACAAATGCTGAATAATTTGAACCAATAAATTTTTTATTTTTATAAACTTTTGTTTTGAATGTTTTATGAAATCTGTAGCTTGATGAGTATTTTTGTTCAATAAAATGTATCATTGTATTTCCATAAGAAAATGGTCTTCCAAAATGAAAAATGGATGATTTTTTCTTGAGTAATCTGTCAAAAATAGAATTTAGTCCGAAAGCAGATTTTCCAATATTTTTTACAATATTAGAATTCTTTCCTATTGCACAAACTGAGAAGATTGGATGTTCTGATCTCATAATATTTTTTTTTTTTAATATCCATTTTGTCATATAGCTTAAATTTGAATTTTCTTTGCTAAGAAAAAATTTACCCTTACCAGTATAAGTATACGCGGGTATTATCGTGGTAATATTTTTTTTAAGAAATAATGAAATTAAAATAGAACATATTTCATTTGCATTAAGCGATCTATAAGTCTGTAAAAAACCCCTTATATCAGACGTGAGGTAAACATAGTCATAATTTTTAAGGTTAATTGTAATAAATTTTTCTAATTTAATTTTAAAATCTTTTTTATTATACATGAAATTAATTACTTTAATGACTTTATAATACTATTACAAATGAACTTGATATTTTTTAAACTTAATTTTAAATGTAAAGGTATTGAAAAAGAATTTTCAAAAAATATTTCAGTGTTTTTAAAATTTTTATAATTATTTTTAAATTTTTTTTTATAAAGAGTGAATCTATAAGTTGGTATATAATGTTTTTGAAGTTCTATTTTAAATTTTTTTTTTAAATTTAAATAAAACTTTTTACTGCTCAAATCTAGAGCTCTAAAATCTATTTTAATAGGATATAAATGGTAAGAATTTTTTTTATTTTTAAAAATATTTGGTACTGATATAAAATCATAATCTTTAAAAAAATTATCGTAATGCTTCGCTATTGATCTTCTTTTTTTTATAATTTGATCAATTCTCTTAATCTGATTGCATCCTATTGAACAATTTATGTCTGATAATCTAAAATTATATCCAAAATTCTTTAGGTTGTAATTCCACGGAACTAGTTGAGATTTTTTCTTAAAAAAACCATGTTCCCTGAATTGTTTTATTTTTTCATAAATTTTTTTATCATTAGTTAAAACTGCTCCGCCTTCACCTGTAGTAATATTTTTAACTGCATGAAAGCTCTGTATTATAAAGTCCGCATATTTTATTGCATATGATTTATCTCCATTATATTTTGAGCCTAGAGCATGACAATTGTCATTGATTAGTTTTAATTTATATTTATTCGCAATTTTTTTAAAGCTTACCCAATCAGCAGGTTGTCCTCCGTAATCTGTAACGATAATAGCTCTTACATTTTTTTTTCTTTTCTTTAGTTTGATTATTTTTTTTTCAACCAAAATCGGATCCAAATTTTGATCAGCTTTTTTAATATCTACAAATATTGGTGTAGAATTTGAAGAAAGAACGCTGTTAGCGCCTGAAACAAAAGTTAAAGGAGATAGTATTATATTATCTTTTTTGTTCCAATTTAATGATTTTGCTAGAAGAAATTGGGCTGCCGTACCGCTAGATACAACTGCGCAATATTTGCATTTAAAATATTTTTTCAGAAGGAGTTCGAACTCTTGTAATTTTTCACCTTGAGTTATTCTTTCGGATCTAAGTGTTTTTACAACGGTTGCTATATCCTGCTCTGTTATATTTTGTTTGTTATAATTAAACTTCATATTCTAAAAATTTTTGAGTAATATTTTCTATCCACTTTTCCATTTTGATTTAATTTAAAAGAGTTCACATATCTTATATCCTCTGGGATCATATACTTAGGAAGATGATTACTTAACTTTTTTAGAATGTATTCACTATTAATTGATTTTTTGTCAGTTAATAAAATAAGTTTTTCATAAGGAAAAGTCGTTTTTTTTGTAAAAATTACAAGACATTCTTTAAGTTTAAAAATATTATTTATGTTATTTTCAATTTCCTCGATCTCTATCCTGTGACCTAAAAATTTTATTTGGTTATCTTCTCTACCAATTATATTTAAATTTTTATTTTTTCCTTCAATAACTATGTCTCCTGTTTTATATCCATAATACTTTCCGGCTTTATAAAATTTTTCTAAAGTTCTTTTTCTATCATTAATATAACCTAGAGAAACTGCTGGCCCTTCTAAATATAGCTCTCCCCTTTTTAAGGAATTTTTCTTAATATCAGACTTAGCTATTTTATAATTAAAATAATTATTTATTTTACCAACTGAAATATTATTTTTTTGAAAAAGTTCCTTTTTATTTACCAAATGGGCAGAACACATACACGTACATTCTGTGGGACCCGAAACATTGAAAATAAGAGAATTTTTTAAGTATTTATAAACATTTCTCATCGACTCAATTGGAAATTTTTCTCCACCAAAAATAATTTTTTTTATAGAACAACTTTTAAATATTTTTGGTTTTTCTATTTTTAAAATTAAATTAAGTAACGAAGGAACGCTAAACCATAAATTACATTTCGTTTCTTTAAGTTTTGAAAATAATTTTCTACAATTCAAAATTTCAGACTTTTCAATCGGTACTAGTGTTGCTTTATTAAAAATTGAACCATAAATATCAAAAACTGAATTATCAAAATGTAAAGGATTTAAATTCGTCATTATGGAAGTTTGATTTATTTTAAAAGTTTTCTTTACCCAATTAATAAAAAATATTAAATTAAAATGTGTAATTTTGACTCCCTTTGGTTCTCCAGTTGAACCAGAAGTAAACATAACGTACGCAATAGATGATTCGTTTATAAAATTTAATTTTCCTTTAGTATTAATTTTTTTTATCTCTTTGACCAAACTATCAGACAGGTAAATAGATTTTGAAAAACCTTTTTTATTTTCAAATAAAAAAACTTTCTTTGCCTTGAGTCTTTCTAAAATTAATTTTGCTCTTTTTTCTGACTCTGAAAAATTTACAAAACTATAAGCAATACCTAGTTTGAGTGAGGCAATAATAATTGCAAAAGAATAAATATTTTTTTTTGATTCTATAGCTATTTGATCATTGCTTTTTAAGTTTATATTTTTAAAATACAAAAAAAATTGATTTGATAGATCATTTAAATCTTTAAAAGA
>CAZUWS010000004.1:5368-13399 GCA_964624295.1 uncultured Candidatus Pelagibacter sp.
TCCACTTACTCCTTGTTTAAGATTATATTTATGCAAGAAAGGTTCTCCTGATTTTGTTGTAATAAATTTTTTATTTCTTTTTGGTGCAACTTTAAATTTCAACTTTTCATCTTTTGTAATTTTTTTTTCAAAAAATTTTTTTTCTTTATAAAATTTTTGGATTTTTTTTCTTTCAATTATTCCAATTAATGATTTAATAATTTTGAAGGAATTTTCTAATCCTTCTGGATTAACTAGCTTAAGATTGTCTAAAGATGTGTGATACTCTGGATAGTCTCCGTATCTAGTTCTTAAAATGCTGCATACAGGTAAATCAAATTTTGGAGAACAATATTGTCTTTCATCGCTTCCTCTATCTAAATAAGAAAATCTTTTGAATTTTATCTTATTGCAATTAAAATTGAGTTCAGCAATTTTATCTGCATATGTATCAGCATACCTGGAATGTAGAAGAGAATAGCTTCTATTGTCACCAATGCATGATAGAACGAATCCCGCCTTTATCTTTTTCAAATTTTTTTGATTTCTTTTTAAAAATGCCAATGCCCCAATTGTCTCAGGAACAAAAACTATCCTATATGAAAAGTTTCTATTCAAAGTTTTTAAATACTTTGCTAATGCCAAAGATATTACCGGTCCTGACAATTCATTGTTTGCAAGAGAAGGATGACAAACATTTGTGGAAAATAATATTTCGTCTTTGGATTTACCTTTCAAATAAATTTCTCCATAATTTAATTCACCATTAAAATGAGATGATTTGATAAAAACTTTGTATTTTCTTTTTTTTTTTAATGTTCTTCTTTGATTGTGTGACAAACAAAAACCCCACATTTTTTTATAATAAGATGTAAGATATGGAATAGCTGAAGGTTGTTTAGGCAAAGAGAATAAATGTTTTTCTAATTCCTCATAACTCATGATCCTATTTACAGAAGTAGAATATCCAATTACGTGTAGATTGTTATTTTTGTAATCAATTAATTTATTTCCATTTAAGTCAGAAATATATCCTTGTGATATTTTCCATTCTTTTGGAATTTTCCAATCAAATATTTTTGTTCCACTTTTGGCTTTATAAATTTTCATTTCTGGTAATTTATTTTTTAAATATTTTAATGTTTTTCTCAGACCCTCTCCGGTAATACTTCTGTGAAGCGGGTATAAGTCTTGTAACCAAGAATGCATGATCTTTCCTTTAAAATTTTTTTTCATAAATTAAATTACTTCAGATCTAATTTTAATATTTTTATAGTTTTTATTTGTAATTTTTTTTTTTAAAAAATAATATTCTCGCTGCCTACCTCTCTTTACAAAAACAAAGCTTGAATTAATAAAAATTTTTCTTGATACTGAATTATTTGGATGGATGTTAATAAATATTAATTTAATATGAAAAAACTCTCTAAGAATTTTTGAGAATGAGGTAACCATTAATTGCCCAAGTTTTTTATTTCTAAACTTTGAAAATACTAGAACTCCAAAAGATGCTGAATTATAATATTTTTTTTTTCCAACTATAATTTTTTTATGCAACTGACAACCCATTGTTCCTAGAAGTTTTTTTTTATTAAAAAAACCTAAAATAAAACTTCTCTTCTTGTTTTCTATATTTTGTAAATATTTTTTCTGTAATCTAATCGTATATTTTTTTTTTTTATTTAAATACCGAGCAAATGAAAGGGACTTTATATAATCTTTATTAACTTCCCTTAATTCAATTTTTTTAAAAATATAGATTTTTTTTTTAACAAAAATCTTAAAATTTTTATCAATTTTCACAAAATTTTTTACTTGATTAGGCTTAATTTTAAAGGAGTACCCTTTTTTATATTTTTTTTAATTTTTTTTCCTAAAACTTTATAATAATACTTTGTATCTAAACCATTGGCCGGTCTGATAGATCTGATGTTTTTGCTAGTTAGAGTATTTCCAGCTATTAAATCTTTTACTATGTAAAGAGATCTTCTGTAACGCAAATTCTTTTTTTCACTTAATGAAGGACCAAACATAATTTTACCCCTTGCCAACCAAGCTTCATTACATGATTTAACTAATTTTTTTAACTCACTAAAGTCTATTGAAAATTTAGAATCTAGTCCACGATCCTTATTTGAAGTTTTGAAATGTTTTTCTATAATAGTTGCTCCTTTTGATACGGCAGCTACTGCAGCACTTATTCCTATCGTGTGATCAGAAAATCCTACTTCACAACCAAATTTTGATCTCATCTCAGGTATTGTGTCTAAATTACAATCTTCGATTTTTGCTGGATAAGCACTCGTACATTTTAAAAGTGCTATATTTTTACATCCTGACTTCCTTGCCGCTTTTATAGCAATACTTATTTCTTTCTGGGATGCCATACCTGTAGAAATAATAATTGGTTTTTTTTTGCTTGCAGTTTTTTTTATTAACGGAATATCTACACACTCAGGTGACGCAATTTTATAACATGGAGTCTTAAGTTTTTCTAAAAAATCTACAGCTTCAAAATCAAAAGGGGAACTAAAACAATGTATTCCCATTTTTTTTGCCATTTTAAATATTTTTGAATGCCATCTCCAAGGTGTTTCTCCTTTTTTGTAAATTGAGTGTAGTGACCTGCCATACCATAGGGATTTTTTATCTTTGTCCAAAAATTCTCCCTTTCTCAAGTTAAGAGTTATGCTGTCTGCTCTATAAGTTTGAAGTTTAATAGCATCTGCTCCTGCCTTAGCAACGAGACGTACACACCTTAAAGCTGTCTGCAAAGAACCATTGTGATTAGCTGAAAGCTCTGCAACAATATAAGGCTTATTTCTTTGTGAAATTTTACGACCTGCAATTTTCATTTAAAAACTTGACTTGTTAGAATTCTAATTTTTTAATTAAATTTTTTATTTCACTAATTTTTAAAAAATTTTTATTATTTCTACTCGTATACTTAAATCCTGGTTTACATAGTTTGCCCTTGGAATAGAAAAACTTTTTGAGATATTTTTTTGTGTTGACTCCAGAATGATTTAAATTTGGTAAAATAACATATTCATTTTTAAACTCTAATGTATTAAGAGAGTCGGACTCTGTGATTAATTCTTCGTGTATTTTTTCCCCTGGTCTTATTCCAACTATTTTTGTTTTAATATTTGGTTTTATTGCCTTTGTAAGATCTGTAATTCTATAAGATGGCAATTTAGGTACAAATAGTTCTCCGCCTCGCATTCTGTTTAGAGAAGCGATCACATATTCTACTCCGTGTTCTAAAGTAATATTAAAACGAGTCATATTTTTATCAGTAACTAAAAAACAGTTTTCTTTCACTTGCTGTAAAAATAAAGGTATTACTGAACCTCTGCTCCCCATAACATTTCCATATCTAACTATGGAAAATCTAATATCATTTTTACCCTTAAAGTTATTTGCAGATATAAAAAGTTTATCAGATGTAAGTTTTGAAGCGCCATAAAGATTTACTGGAGCGGCAGCTTTATCTGTGCTTAATGCCAAGACTTTTTTAACTTTCATTTCCAAAGAAGCATCAATTACATTTTGTCCTCCCATAATATTTGTTTTGACTACTTCAAACGGATTATATTCGGCAATTGGAACATGTTTCAAAGCAGCTGCGTGTACAACATAATCAACTCCCTGCATTGCTAATTTTAATCTCATTAAATCTCTTACATCACCAATGAAGTATCTTAATTGAGTTTTTCTGTTTCCAGGAAATTTTTTCTCCATTTCAACTTGTTTAAGTTCATCACGACTATAAATAATGATTTTTTTTGGTTTATATTTTTTTAAACAAATTTCGGTAAATTTTTGTCCAAAAGAGCCAGTTCCTCCGGTGATAAGAATAGTTTTGTTCTGTAAAAAATTTTTTTTCATTTTTTTATTAGTATTTAAATTTTAAATATTCGTAAATACCACTCATAGTTCCTTTTGGTTTAAATTTATATAATCTTATTGCTTTTGATAAACTTAAATAAAAACCTTCTTTTTTATATTGCCATGTGACTATACTTTTTGAACGAAAATAATCAATTAGTTTTCTTATCATAAACTTATTCTTTATTGGTTGTTTAGAGCCAAGAAGAATAGTTCCTCTTTTAAAATTTCCTCTTATTAATTTTAAAATAAAATTACTTAAATCTTTTACTAAAATAATATTATTAAAAAAATTTTTAGGATTATAAATTGTTATGGGTTTATTTTTTTTAATTTTTTCTATTGTATTGCATATAAAATTATTTTCTTTGCCAGTAGATAAAACCGCAGGTATTCTAAGATTATAAACCTTGATATTTTTTAATTTTAAAAACATTTTCTCTGATTTAAATTTAGAAATCGAATAAATGTTTGAATTTAAATACTTAATTTTTTCACTAACTTGCCCTGAATTCTTTGAAGAGTAAACAGAAGCTGATGATATAAAAATAAATTTTTTAATCTTCTTGTGTTTTCTAATTAAATTAAATATTTTTTTATTTATCCTTAAAGCTTTTTTTAAGCTAACTTTTTTGAAATAATAGTCTGTTTCAAACGCAAGATGGCAGAAGACGTCTATGTCTTCTGGAAGACTGAATAACTTGCTTAATAAATCTCCATTGTAATTCTTAAAGTATTTTTCTGACGACTTAATTGTTAATTTTCTTCTTGAATTTCCATAACAAAAAATTCTATTCTTTATAAGATACTTCGTTACCTTAATGCCTATTTTTCCTGAAGAACCGGTGACTAAAATTTTCATAAAAACAATTAACTAAAAAGATAAGAGTTTTTTTTTAAAAAAGATGGGCTTATTATAAAATTATCAATGTTATTGTAGGGTTTTTGAAAAATTTTCCAAAATTTCTTTTGTAACTTAATATCTTCATCATCTAAATTTAACCCGCTATCTAAGAGTAGTTCCATTTCTTTAAAAGCAGATAGAATATCTTCTTGAGTATTATAAATTATTTTAATGTTTTCCTTTTTATAATCTTGATCAAGGCTATATAAACCAACTGGAAGAGAAGTTTTTTTTGAAAGTTTGTAATTTCTATCTGCCATTTGACCAAATGAAATAGGTTTTGACTTTTTATTGTCAAAAAGTTTTACAGGAACCGAGATACATTTTTTTGACCATATAGGCGACCAAAGAAGATGAAAATCATTAACATAAATAATCGGTATATTTGAAAGTCTTGCAAATTTATCTGGCCCACTATTTACTCCAATATAAAACTTAGATTTATAAACTAAATAATAATCTAAATCAGGTGAAACCAGACTTGAGTTTCCATATTCAAAAAAATTTTTATCTCTAAAACCTGATTTTTTTTCTATTACATTTGCTGATCTTATTACAAAATATTTTTTACATGCATATTCTAGAGTTTTTGTATAATCCTCAAAATTAAAATTTCTATAATTATGGTGTGAAAAATCAGTTTCTGAAAAATATTTCTTTTTGAAAGCACCATCTCTATTATTAATAGTTACCATTGGAAGATTGTTTGAGTTAAGTTTATTAATTTCTTCAAATCTTTTTTGACAAAGCTTAATATCATCATTTCTCAAATTTATATGTCTAAAGTTATTCTTTACATAAAACTTTTCTTCATCCAAAGTTAAAGTTCTATGTTTTTCTATAGGCGCTATTAGATTTTTTAAGTTATAAAAATTTACTAATTTATATATAAGTCCCAAAATTTTATTTTTAAATATAAATAGTTTTGGTTTATCCAATGAAATTTTGCAGACTTTTCTTGATAGCAATTTAGACCAAAAAATATTTATATTATTTTTGTTTAAATCCTTTAGGTCTGTAATTCCCTTAAAAAAAAATAAATCAATATATTTAGAGTATTTCCCATTTTTTTTATCTATAAAATATGTGTCTAAAAAATGAGAAGCCCCAATAAAGTAGTTGATTTGATAAAATCTAATTCTAAAAAGAAAATTTCCTAATATTAAAATTAGACAAAAAGGAGAAAAAAATAAAAAAATAATAATTTTTTTTAAGACAATCATGTGTTTAAGCTTGGTTTTTGGCAAGTTTAATTAACTTGTTAAAATCTCTGTTCCCTCTTACTAATTTAGAATAAGTACCTTCAGACTGAATTTTTCCATTTTTGAAAAATAATATTTTATCTGTAAAAGAGAGAGTATTAGCCCGATGAGTAACAAAAAGAATTGTTATTTTTTTAAACTCTTTTTTAATATTCTTTAGTATTTTTTTTTCTGTAAAAGAGTCAATTGCATTTGTTGCTTCATCCAATATTAAAACTTCTGGATTTGTATATAAAGCCCTTGCTAAAACCACTCTCTGTGATTGTCCACCACTTAATCTAACTCCGTCTTCTCCTATTTTTGTATAATATTTATCTTTTAATTCTTTTTCTATAAATTTTGATATCTCTACTATTCGGCATATTTTTTTTACTTTTTTTAAATTTATCTTTGATCCTCCATAGCAAACGTTTTCCGCGATAGTATTGTTAGTAAGATATCCTTTTTGTGGAGCATAACTAATTGAATTTTGCCATGATGCTAAATACTTTTCATCTAGTTCAACTCCATCAATTAAAAGTTTTCCAGTTTTTTGTTTTAATAAACCACAGAAAAAATCTAGAAAAGTTGTTTTACCGTTCCCACTTGTTCCTGTAATTCCTAAAAATTTATTTTTTAAAATTTTTAAGTTTATATTTTTTATAATTGGTTTTTTTTCATAAGAAACACTTATATTTTCTAATTTTATGATTTTTTTAAAATTTATATTATTTTTATTTTTTAAAACTGAAAATTTATTTTTAAAATTAATCGATTTAATTAAATCGTTTATAATTTTATCAAATGAAGCTTTATAAAATTTTATTTGTGAAAATTGTGTATAAATTCCTTGTGCTGCAGGCATTATTCTTCGCATAGATAAACTGATAACACCAATTATAGGAATAATTTCAGAAAAATTTTCTAATTTAAAATATAAAAATAAAGATAAAATTAAAATCAAAGAATAAGCAAAAACTTCTATTGTTAAGGCTGGAAGTTGTTGTATTAAATTTATTATTATATTTGAATTTTTGTATTTTTCTGCGGGTTTTTCAAATTTTTTAATAAAATATTTTTTATTTTGTTGTAATTTAAATTCTTTATAAGTTTCAAAAGTATCTGTTATTTCTTTTGATGATTGTTTAAAAAAGTTTGGAGTAGCTTTTCCAATAGAAGTTATTTTCTTTTTTAATTTTCCAAAAACAATCACGTAGAAAAGACCTAATAAAATAACTAAACTCAATGTAAGGATTGGTTGGTAAAATATTAAAAAGGATAATAAAAAAATAGTTGTAAATGATTGCGCAATTATTAAAAGAAATGGTGTCATGTAACCGGCAACAGTAGCATTTACGTAGTTTGTACACTTTTGAACTATGTGTGCTGTATTTTCTTTTAAAAAATATTTGTATGGTCTTACAAGATAATAAAAGTATAAATCTCTAGACTTTTCAAACAAAAGGTTTTCGGATAAATACAAAATGTACCAATTAGAATATAGTCTTAACAATTGATTTAAAACAATTGCGACTAAAGAAAAAATACCCAATAAAATTATAAAACCATTCTTTTCAAGATTTGTAAGGTTATAAAAATAGTTAAAATATCTATTGCTATCAATTATTTCTGGATTTGATAGAGCTGATAAAAAAGGCAATATAGAAGAGACTCCTATTAAATCAAATAAACCTGAAACAGATGATAAAAATATAGCATAAAGTGCCATTTTTTTATTTTTGTCAGTTAGAATTTTTGTAACCTGAGAATATTTTGACAGCATTTTTTTATATCAAAAATTATATTTTTTTAAGAAAGACGAGGGTAAATTAGCAAGTGGCTTTAGCGAATAATCAAAATAATTTTTATATAAATTGTTTAATAATTTTTTAAATTTTAGATTATAATCTGCAAAGCTATGGCTTTGATCTTTTTTGTTCACCAAAGAAAACATTTCTTGTGTCGCTACAAGTATTTCTTCTGGGGTATTATCTTTTATTTGAATTCCCTTGGATT
>CAZUWS010000005.1:0-1545 GCA_964624295.1 uncultured Candidatus Pelagibacter sp.
ACTGGAAGACCATGCCAAATGGACGAAATAATAAAAATATCAAAAAAATATAATATAGCAGTAGTAGAAGATTGTGCCCAAGCTTATGGAAGTAAATACAAAAATAAACCATGTGGTTCATGGGGAGATATAGGATGTTTTTCAACACATCCACTTAAAAATCTTAATGGTATGGGCGATGGCGGTTTCATTGTTACAAATAATTTTAGGGTTGCAGAAAGAATTAGAAAAGCAAGAAATCACGGTTTAAAAAATAGAGATGAAATGGAATTTTTTGGATTTGTTTCAAGAATGGATAATATTCAAGCAGCTATTTTAAATTTTAGACTTGGCAGAATATCTAAAATTATTAAAAAAAGAAGAGCTAATGCAAATTATTATATGAAAAAATTAAACAAAAAATATATTTTTTTTCCTCCAGAAAAAAAATATGAGTTTAATACCTACCATACTTTTATTATTCAAGTTCCTCAAAGAGATAAATTAAAAAAATATTTAACTAAAAAAAATATATCTACCTATATCCATTACCCATTACCAATTCATAAACAGAAGCCTGTTCTTAGAATGAACCTAGGAAAACAGAATTTGCCTGTAACTGAATTACAATCAAAGCAAATTTTGTCACTACCAATTAATCATAATTTAAAGAAGAGCCATCTTGATTATGTAGTAAACTCAATAAATAATTTTTTTCCAAAATGAAAAAATTGTACCGAGATTTATATAAAAAAATTTATAAAATAAGAAGTGTAGAGAAAAAGATCTCTGAGATGTATAAACATCAAGAAATAAGATGTCCGGTTCATCTTTCTATTGGTCAGGAAGCTGTAGCAGCAGGAGTCTGTGAAAATCTCAGAAACGATGATGAAATTATAAGTACACACAGATCTCATGCCCACTATCTAGGAAAAGGTGGAAGTTTAAAAAATATGATTGCTGAACTTTATGGAAAAGACAAGGGTTGTGCACGGGGACTTGGTGGTTCAATGCATCTACAAGATCTTAGTAAAGGCATTTTTGGATCAGTACCTATAGTTGGTAGCACCATTCCTATAGGTGTGGGTATGGCTTTTTATTCTAAATTTTCTTTAAAGAAAAATAATATTACTACAATTTTTTTTGGTGAAGGCGCAACTGAAGAAGGTGTTTTTCATGAGTCGATTAATTTTGCAAGTTTACACAACTTGCCAATATTATTTGTTTGTGAAAACAATCTTTATTCAGTTTATACAAGACTTAAGCAAAGACAATCTGTAGATCGAAATATAAAAAAACTTGTAAAGTCAAATGGAATTGAATCTTATAGTTCTTCAGGTAATGACGCGGTTGGAGTCTACTCTTTAGCAAAAAAATGTATAAATAAAATTAGAAAAAAAAATAAACCAATATTTTTAGAATTTAAAACCTATAGATGGCTCGAGCATTGCGGACCAAATTGGGATGACAACTTAAATTATAGACCTAAAGGTGAGTTAAAAATGTGGATGAAAAAATGTCCTTTACAAAAGCTTAAAGTGAGAATTTTTTCAAATTCTAAAAATA
>CAZUWS010000005.1:1645-5632 GCA_964624295.1 uncultured Candidatus Pelagibacter sp.
AAAGGTATATTTGGTACCACAAAGGATCTTGAAAAAAAATTTGGGTCTTCAAGAGTTATAGAAACGCCCACTTCAGAAAATGCAATAACGGGTATTGCTTTAGGTGCAGCAATAAAAGGTTTAAGACCTGTTTTAACACATCAAAGGGTAGAGTTCGCTTTGCTTAGTATGGAACAAATAATAAATCAATTATCCAAATGGCATTTCATGTCAGCTGGAAAACAAAAAGTTCCAATTGTTATCAGAATGATTATAGGAAAGGGTTGGGGTCAGGGACCTCAGCATTCTCAAAGTTTGGAGGTTCTTTTTTCTCATATACCTGGTTTAAAAGTAGTTGCGCCTTCAAATGCTTACGATGCCAAAGGTTTGATGATTCAAAGTATAAGAGATAATAATCCAGTAATTTTTTTCGAACATCGATGGGTTCATGATATTTACGGAAATGTTCCAAAAAAAATTTATAATATAAAGATTGGAAAAGCAAAAACTATTAAAAAAGGAAAAGATATAACAATAGTTTCTTTTTCAGAAGCCTTAGTTCAGGTGATGAGACTTTATAAATTTTTAAAAATAAATGGAATTAATCCAGAAATAATAGATCTTAGAACGCTTAGACCAATAGACAAAAATACAATAATAAATTCAGTAAAAAAAACGGGCAAATTGTTAGTTGTCGACAATAGTTGGACAACCTACGGTGTAAGTGCTGAAATTATGTCTATAGTAACTGAGTCTATATTTAAAAAACTTAAAAAATCTCCTCAAAGAATCGGAATAAAAAATCTTTTAATTCCTAGTACAAGAGAGCTCGCAAAGCATTGTTACTTAGATTCAAAGAATATTTTAGAAAAGATTGTTTCTATTACAGGAAAGAAGATAAACAAAAAAAAGAAAAATTTATTTTTAAAAGAAATGACAACCCATGACTCCGACATACCTTATAAAGATTTTAAAGGACCCTTTTAACTATGAATAAATTTGAAAAATTAAACAAAGAATTTTTACGTAAGGGATATTTAATTCAAAAAGTTGAAAATAAAGAAGCTCTTAAGTATATGAATTCTTTAATTAAAAACAAACTATCTAATTTAATTAGAACTAGTTTGCCGCAAAAAAAAGTTTCATTAGATAATCTTCATAAGTTCATCAAACCGTCTGAACTTAATTCTATTAGAATGAAATTAATTAACCATTTGAATAGTGACAAAAAATTTAGAAAAAATTATTTTGAAATTGCAAAGAGCATTATTTTTTCAATTATTGGAAATGAACTTGCCATGCAAAATAATATTAATTTATCAATTCAAATGCCAAAGGATCAAAGCTCTTTATTACCTTTACATTCTGATACTTGGTCGGGTGACTCTCCATTTGAAGTTGTTCTTTGGCTACCAATGGTCAATTGTTACAAAACAAAATCTATGTTTCTTTTGAAGCAAAATAAAAGTGAGAAATTTAGAAAATATTTTTCAAATAAAAAGATAAAAATTTCATCGCAATTGCAGAAAAAATTTAAAAAAGATTTAGTATTTTTAAATATAAAATTTGGACAATTCTTACTTTTTAATCAAAATTTACCACACGGAAATGTTGTTAACATAACTAAAGAGACTAGAGTTTCACTTAATTGCAGATTTAAAGGTTTATTTACTCCGTACGCACAAAAAAAACTTGGAAGTTTTTTTTCTCCTTTAATAGTAAGACCAGCTTCTAAAATTGGTCTTAATTATAAATTTCCTGGAGAGGAAAAATAGTGATTTTAAAAGGCTACATATCAAGCAGACCTTTAAACGATAACGTTGCTGTAGATCAAAGCATACAAAATATGGTTATAAGAAATTCTTGTAACAAAAGAGGATTTACCTTTCTTTTAAGCGCAACAGAGTATGGTATGAAAAATTGCTTTTTAATTTTAAATCAAGTTTTACAAGATTTAAAAAATAATAAATTTGAAGGAGTTGCTTTTTATAGTTTATTACAGCTTCCTCGCAGTTTTAAAATTAGAGAAAAAATTTACAAAGCTTCAATTTTAAAAGGAAAAACAATATTTTTTTGTATGGAAAATATTTTAATAGATAAGAAAAATAATATTGAAAAAATTGAAGAAATTATAAAATTACAAAATTCTTTAAAGTACTGTCCAAAAAACATAAACATTAATTAAAAGCAATGCATTTTGCTTCTAAAGCAATAATTTTTTCAAACAACAAGTATCTTCTTCAGCTTAGAGATAATAAAAAAAATATTCTTTACCCAAATCATTGGGCATTATTTGGGGGAAGATTTAAAAAAAATGAGAGTGCCGAAGAATGTTTGATAAGAGAAATTAAAGAAGAACTATTAGTAAAAATTAAAATAACCATGAAGATTTACGAGAGATACAATTCTGAAACAAATGGCTATATAAATTATTTTTATGCACAAGCTTTAAATGATATTAAATCAGAAAATCTTAAAGAAGGTCAAGCGTTGCATTGGTTTTCAAAAGCAGAAATACATAAGCTTAAAATAGCAAAAGATTTAAAAATTATTTTGGATTATCTAAATTAGAGATGAACAAAATAAAATTAGGCTTTGTTGGTTGTGGATTTAATGGTCAAATAGGCTTTATACAAAATTTTTATAAAAACAAAAGTTGCAAAATATCAGGAATTGCTGAAGCCAGAATTAAATTACTTAAAAAAGTATCAAAGAAATTTAAAGTGAAGAATCAATACACTTCTCATAGTGATTTAATAAAAAATATAAATAAATTTGATGCAATTGTAATAGTTGCGAAAAGAAACATGATGCCGGCAATAGCCTATGATTTTTTAAAATTTAAAAAACCTCTACTTACTGAAAAACCTGTAGCGTCAACATTTGAACAAACTAAAAAATTACTCAGATTAGCTAGAAAAATGAAAACTCCATACAAAATTGGTTATAATAAAACTTATGATCAGGGCATAGAAAAGGGAAAGTTAATATTTGACAAACTAATAAAAGAGAAAACTTTTGGAAATTTAATTTATATAAAATCTCATAGGTTATCCGGCAGTGGGTATGATCCTAAAAATTTGTATATAAGAACAAATGAAAAAAACTTTCTGAAAAAACCATGTTGGTCTTCCAAGCCAAAATGGCTGCCAAAAAAATATATTAAAAGTTATTCAAAGTATTTAAATTTATATTGCCATAATATTAATTTGTTAAAATTTTTCACAAAAAAAACTCCTCAAATAAAGTTTTCTAATTTGTCAGACAAAAGTATATCAACTGTTTTACTAAATTATGGTAAATATTATGCAATTTTGGAAACTGGATTTTTTACCAAGAAAGGATGGGACGAGACTTTTGAAATTTATTTTGAAAAAGGGCACATTAAAATTATTCTACCACCACAGCATAAGCAAAATATTTCTTCAAAAGTTTTTGTTTATGATAATAGTAAAAACAAAATTACACACAAATATTCTTTTAAATCTTGGTCTTTTAAAAGACAAGCCGACGATTTTGTAAAAGATGTAAGAAAAAAAAAGGTAAGCAAAAATAATTTATCTTCTTCAGTAGAAGACATGAGAACCGTAGAACAAATTTGGAAAAAATTTATTTTAAAATTATGATAATAATTAAAATATTAAAAAAATTAATATTAATTTTTAAAAACATAATTAAATTTTTTGTAAAAAGAATTCCAAGATTTATCGCCAAACCTCTTTTCTTGTTCATAATAAGTCTTGATGATATTTTATTAAAAACTAGGATTTATTTATTTGGTATGTTTTATGGAAAACAACATAAGGTATCAAAGGCTTTGAAAGATTTAAAAACGTATGGTGTAGCTATAATACCAAATTTTTATAACGAAAAAGAAGTTACTGATATGAAAAATAGCTGCATCGAACACCTAGATAGTTTGCCTTTAGAAAAATTAAAAACTGATGAGTATATATCAAATATGAAAGTTAATATTAATAACCAAGAAGTTTACCTTGAAAGATTGGG
>CAZUWS010000005.1:5732-7217 GCA_964624295.1 uncultured Candidatus Pelagibacter sp.
GGTGGTGAACCAATGGTAATAAAAAACTTTGAAAAAATTTTTGATCATGTTGCTAAAAGATTTGAATGTAACATGATTACCAATGGTTTGTTGCTTACAAAAGATCTAATTGACTTTATGTTAAAATATAAAAATTTTAAAGTTTTATCAATTTCTATTGATAACGAAAAAAACACAATAAGAAAACAGGCTAATATTCAAGAGAGTAAATGGGATGAAAAATGGAATCATGTAGAAAATATGATGTTATATTTTCAAAAAAGAAAAAAGGAATTAAATTACAATCATTGTAACCTTGACTCAAAAACAGTTGTTTTAGATGAAAATGCAAAAGATCTTTTAAAAATTCACAAATATTGCGTAGAAGATTTGCAATGTGATACACATGCCTTTCAATTTTTGAAAGGTTCTCCGATTCAACACTCAGACATTATGTTTAAATTTGAAAAAATATTCGAAAAAAGCATTGCACCAGATTATAAAAATTGGAAAATAATTATCGATCAACTTAAGAAAATTAAAGAATATAATAAAAAAAATAAAAAAACTGCATTCTTACACCCAGCGTTAGCATCAGTAGCAGATGATGATAAAAAAATTGATATGGATTATTGTAACAATGTCAATCATGATAAAAAAAATTATAAACCTTGTGCTGCGCCATGGGGAACAGCTCATATTAATGTAGACGGCACATTCTTTCCTTGCCTAGCAGTAGACATGGGTAATGTAAAAGATGGTTTAGATAAAGTGATATTTGGGAAAAAATTTAAAAAATTTAAAGAAGTTATTGCCAAAGAAGGTACAGTTGAAGCCTGCAATCGTTGTGGTTGGTTAAAACCACTAAATTAATTTTTTATTATTATAAAAATTTCTTCATATAAATATGAATTTAAAATCGATTTCTAAAAAAATTAGAAAAACTATACTTAATACAATTTATACAGCAAAAACCGGTCATATAGGTGGCAGTCTTTCTTGTGTTGATATATTAATATCTTTGTACTTTGGAAAACATTTAAAGTTTGATCCTAAAAAACCAAAACTAAAAGACAGAGATCGTTTAATTGTAAGTAAAGGTCATGCAACGGCAGCATACTATTCAGTTCTTGCACATTTGGGATTTATAAAAATTTCAGAGCTACAAACTTATTGCAGAAATAATACTCGATTGGCAACACATTTAAGTGGAAGTGTGCCAGGAGTAGAATTTGATACAGGTTCTCTCGGACATGGTCTGGGTATAGCTTGTGGATTGGCATATTCAGCAAAAATTGACAAAAAAAAATACAAAGTTTTTGCTTTAATCAGTGATGGAGAGTTATACGAAGGATCAGTTTGGGAAGCTCTTTTATTTGCCAGTCATTACAAGCTTAATAATTTAATTATAATTGTTGATAGAAATAATCAGATTGTTATGGATAAGACGGAAGATTGCATAAAACTAAATCCTTTAGAAAAAAAATTTAAATCTTTTGGTTACAA
>CAZUWS010000005.1:7317-9203 GCA_964624295.1 uncultured Candidatus Pelagibacter sp.
TTAATGGAAAAAAAATATTTTTATTTACAATCACTCCTTTTATTACTCAAAGATGCCTTGAACAAATAAAGATGGATCTATGTTTTCCAAATCTTCCAGTTACTATTGTGGGAAATGGCTCAAGTTTAACATACGCTTATCACGGAACTTCGCACCAGGCCATAGAAGATATAGCCATGATGAGATCTCTTCCAAATTTAAAAATTTTAAATCCTTGTGATAATATATCTTCAAGAGAAGCGGTGAAAGTAGCGTATAAATCAAATCAACCGGTATATATAAAATTAGATAAAGGTTTTTTTCCTGATACGTATTCAAGCTTTTCCGAGCTAAAAGAAGGAGCTTATGAGTTTGGCAATAGAAAAGAACAAAGTGAATTATGCATTTTTTCAACAGGAAGCATGATTGAAACAGCAAAAAATATTTCTAATGATTTAAAAAAAGAAAATATAAATTCAACAGTGGTTGATATTTTTCGGGTAAAACCCTTAAATAAAGACAAAATCAAAAAAATTATAAATAAACATAAAGCAGTAATAACCATAGAAGAACAGCATATTGATGGTGGCATTGGATCTCAAGTCTGTGAAATTTTAGCTGAGGAAAATATTAACGTTCCTATAAAAAGATTTGGGATAAAGGATAAATATTGCAAATTATATGGAAGTAGAGATTGGTTACGAAAATTTTATGAAATTGATAGAGATACGATATCTAAAAAAACCCTTAGTTGGCTAAAAAAGTAATTTTGTGAAAAAAATAAATTATATCGTTTTGGGTAATACAGGTTTTATTGGTAAGAATTTAGAAAACTATCTCTTAAGAAAAAAAAAAAATGTTAAAGGATTTGCCTCAAAAAAAATTAATCTACTAATAAAAGCAAAAGCACTTAAACTTTCAAAATTTATTAATAGCAAAACTATAATATTTTTTCTTTCTTTTAATAAAAATCAAAAAAACGCTACTGCAGAAGATTTACAAAAAAATTTATTGTTAACAAAAAATTTTCTAGAGGTACTTAACAAAAACAAACCAAAATCTGTATTATTTTTTAGTTCTCAATCTATATATGGGGAAAACACAAACAATACAAATACCACAGAAAAAACCTTGCCAGATCCAACTTCTTTTTATGGTATAGCAAAATATACAGCGGAACGAATGATGACAAAATATTGTTTAGAAAAAAAAATACCTTTAATTATAGTTAGAATTCCAAGAGTCTATGGTTTAGGTGATAATGTAAATAACTATGGTCCGATGAAATTTACTGATTTTTTTAAAAAAAAAAAAACTTTAACTTTATGGGGAGACGGAAGTGAGAAAAGAGATTATTTGTATATTGGTGATCTAAATGAGATTTTATTAAAATTAATCAAGAAGAATTTTACAGGTTTAGTAAATATCTGCTCCGGAACTGCTCATTCCTTTTTACAGATAATAAAGTATATAGAATCTTTAACTAAACAAAGATATAAATTAAAAAAAAAGAGGAGATCCAGACCAAAAGTTGATCATATAATGAATAATAAATTTTTAAAACAAATTATAGGAGATTATAAATTCACATCTTTAAAGAGTGGATTAAGCCTATTAATAAAAAATTAAATAACTTATGTCTAAAAAACTAAAACATTCAGGATTAAAGTACAAAAGTTACAGTAAAAGAGAGAACACTAACAATAAGTTACTCTATAAATTTTTTAAAAATAGCCCAGTCAATCAAGAACACATATTAGATAATGTTGGTTTATATTTTAATTCTAAATTTTTATCGAGAATACTTACTCTAAATGAAATTTATAAAATGATACTAGACACCGAAGGTGTTATCTTGGAATTTGGAGTAAGATGGGGACAAAACCTTTCAGTTTTTACTGCACTTA
>CAZUWS010000005.1:9303-11552 GCA_964624295.1 uncultured Candidatus Pelagibacter sp.
ATCTTGGAATTTGGAGTAAGATGGGGACAAAACCTTTCAGTTTTTACTGCACTTAGGGCAATTTATGAACCATACAATATAAAAAGAAGAATAGTAGGATTTGATACTTTCAAGGGTTTTGCAAACTTAAGTAAAAAGGATGGTAAAAAAATGAAAACTGGAGATTTGTCTGTCCCAAAAAATTATTATGATTATCTATCTCAATTATTGGGGCATCTTGAAAAGTTTAATCCAGTCTCACATATTAAAAAGCATGAACTTATAAAAGGAGACGCTACAAAATCTATAAAAAAGTTTTTAAAAAAAAATCCCCAAACAATAATATCTTTAGCTTTTTTTGATTTTGATATTTATAAACCAACGAAAGTTTGTTTAAAAGCTATATTGCCCCACTTAATTAAAGGAAGTGTTCTTGTTTTTGATGAATTAAATGACAAAGTTTCTCCGGGAGAAACCGCAGCACTTAAAGAAGTATTTAAATTACACAAGGTTAAACTTAAGAGATATAGATATTCAACCAGAATATCTTACTTTGTGGTCGAATAAAAAAAATCTATAAAAAAACTAAATGCGAATTGGAATAGATTTCGATAATACAATAGCAAATTACGATGAGGTTTTTTGCAAAGTTGCCTTCAATAATAAACTAATAAAAAAAGATTGGCGTGGAAACAAACAAGCATTAAGAAAAAAAATAATTAAAGATAAAAACGAAGAGGTTTGGAAAAAACTTCAAGGTCTTGTTTATGGAAAATATATGCATCTTGCAAAACTAAGCGAAGGTTTTATTAATTTCTTATTTAAATCAAAACTACTGGGTGCAAAAGTTTATATAGTAAGCCACAAAACCATCTATGGCCATTACGATAGAAACAAAGTGCCATTAAGACAAGTTGCGTTAAAATGGATAATAAAAAAAAAAATACCTGAATTTGAAAAAATATATTTTGAGGATTCCATAGATAATAAAATCAGAAGAATAAATAATTTAAAATTAGATTATTTTATAGACGATTTAGAATTAATATTAAAAAACAGAAAATTTTCAAAAGAAACTAATAAAATATTATTTAGCAGACAGGTAAAAAAAAGATTATCAAAAAATATTAAACAATTTAATAAATGGTCAAATATTAGAAAATGTATATTTGGGCCAGAAGGATTAAAAGAAATTAAAACTTATGCAGAATTTATTTCTAAAAAAAAAATTTTCAGAGTGAATAAAATTAAAGGTCAAAGAAATAGTCAGCTATATAAGATAATTTACAAAGATGGTCTAATAGCAGCTCTTAAAAATTATCCAGCCGAAGATTTGGATAGAAGAAAAAGATTAAAAAGAGAATATGAAAGTTTACAACTAATGAAAAAAAATGGTTTTAAAGATGTGTCTAAAGTTTTGTATCAGGATGAAAATTTAAATATTATTATATTTCAATGGATATCTGGAATAAAACCAATCAAAATTGACAATCACGAATTAAATAAGTCTATAAATTTTATAAAAAAAATAAAAAAAATATCTAGAAAAACAGTCGGAAATTTTTATTTTGACGCTGTGGAATCGTGTAAAAGCCTAAAAGATATTACAAGTCAAATAAATTATAAAATGAATGATCTTTTAAAATCAAAACATAATTCAGGAAAATTTAAACATTTTTTAAGATTTATGTTAAAGCCAACTTATATGAATTTACATAAAGAAGCTAAGCACTCCAAAATGTACAAACTATTTATTCAACCAATAAATAAAAATTATGAAATATTAAGTCCATCAGATTTTGGTTTTCATAATGCAATAAAAAAATCAAAAAAAATAATTTTTATCGATTTTGAGTATTTTGGAAAAGATGATCCAGTAAAATTGGCTGCTGATTTTTTGTTACATCCAGGCATGAAACTTAAAGATGATCAAAAAAAGAAATGGTTAAAGGCAGTTTTAAAAGTATTTAAAAGAGATAAGTATTTTGAACAACGTTTAAAATTTTTAATACCTTTTTATGCAATCAGATGGTCATTGATAGTCTTGAATGATTTTAGAAAATCTGACCCCAATCAAGAAAACTATAAAAACTTTATTGTTAACAAAAAATTATTTTTTAATAAAAGAATTAAACAAATAAATAAATCTTTGTATTTTTGCAATTTGGTGAGAAGTCGAGGATATCAAAAATGGCTAAATTAAAAGTAAAAAATACTAAATTAGATAACAGATCAATTTATCTTAGAAAATTAATTCTCAAAGGATTAGC
>CAZUWS010000005.1:11652-13059 GCA_964624295.1 uncultured Candidatus Pelagibacter sp.
TTATCTTTAAAAATAAAAAAAAGAAAATCTAAAGTTTATATAGTTTTAGGAGACGGAGAGATGAACGAAGGTTCAGTTTGGGAAGGATTGATGTCAGCTTCAAAGCATAAACTGGATAATTTGGTAGTTATAGTGGATCATAACAATCTCCAAACCTATGGAAGCCCTGAAGAAGTAGCGGGCTTGAGTAACATAAAAGACAAAATGATAAGTTTTGGTTTTAGAGTAAAGGAAGTCGATGGACATTCAACAAAAGATATTAAAAAAGCACTTAAAAATAAAAAAGATAATTCAAAAAAACCACTTGGATTAATTTGCAGAACTATAAAGGGTAAGGGCATAGATTTTGCTGAAAATCAATTAGATTGGCATCACAAAGCAAATTTAGACGATCTTACAATAAAAAATATTTATAATTCACTTAATAAAATTTCTTAAAATGAGACAGGCAGTTTTAAAATCTCTAGAAAAATTAGCTAATAAAAATAAAAAAATTATTTTTATAGGTTCTGATCTGGGCCCAAATGTTCTTAAAAACTTTAAAAAAAAACACCCAGATAGATTTTTTATGGAAGGCGCAGCTGAACAACATATAATTTCTATGGCTTGTGGAATGGCTCAAGAAGGATTTATACCTTACGTTAATACTATAGCAACTTTTTTGACCAGACGATGCTTTGAACAAATATCATTAAATATGGGTCTTCAGAAAACGAAAATTAGATTAATAGCTAATGGTGGAGGTTTGGTTTACGCTCCTCTTGGTCCAACTCACTTAGCTATCGATGATATTTCAATTATGAGGACAGTACCAAACATGACAATTTTAGTTCCAGCCGATGCTGTAGAAATGTCCATGCTTATGAAAGAAACAGTGAGTCATCCCGGACCAATTTACATAAGAGTAGCTAAAGGTGGTGATCCAGTTGTTACAAATGGTTTATATAATAAATTTAAAATAGGAAAATTATACAAGGTAGGAAAGGAAAAAGAGGTTATAATTATAACAACAGGAATAACTCTAAATACTGCACTAAAAATTAGAAAAACTTTAAACCGTAAAGGTTTTAAAATTGGCGTAGTTCACGCTCCAACCGTAAAACCTATAAATCAAAAACAATTATATAGTTTAACAAAAAGTGCTTCAGTTATAATCACAATTGAGGAACAAAGTGTAGTAGGTGGGCTTGGAGGGGCTGTATCAGAGATGTTAATGGAAAAGAAACTTAAAAAACTTAAAAAATTTAAAAGAATTGGATTACCAGATGCTTTTCCAGAGGGATATGGTAGACAGCACAACATGATGGAAAGGTACGAAATTGACTTTAAAGGTTGTTTAAATAAAGTAAAAAAAATTATTAAATAAATGGGAAAACTAGTCAACTTTGTAGGTCGTCTTCATAAGTC
>CAZUWS010000006.1:0-12846 GCA_964624295.1 uncultured Candidatus Pelagibacter sp.
AAATAAAAGATATTAAATATTTTTCAGGACATTCTCTTGGTGAATATAGTGCTCTTGTGTCTGTTGGATCTTTAGATTTTCAAGATGCTCTCTATCTCTTACATGAAAGAGGAAAATCTATGCAGGAAGCTGTGCCGGAAGGAAAAGGTTCTATGCTAGCTGTTATGGGATTAAAAACGGAAGAGGTTAAAAAATATATTGACCAAGTCAAAGGAAAAGGTGTGTGCGAGATTGCAAATGATAATTCTGATAGCCAAATTATTTTGAGCGGAGAAAAAATAGCGATAGAAGAAATTAATAAAATTTTAAAATCAGATAAAAAAAAATCAATATTTTTACCTGTCAGCGCACCCTTTCACTGTTCTCTCATGAAGAGTGCAGCTGAAAAAATGAGAGATAAAATTTTTCAGACTAATTTTGAAAATCCTTCAACAGATATAGTAACCAATGTAACTGCCGAGGCCGAGAATGATAGCAAGAATATCAAAAACTTACTTGTTGAACAAATCTATTCAAAAGTTAGATGGAGAGAAAGCATTCTTTATATGATCAAAAATGATGTTAATGAATTTATCGAAATTGGACCAGGAAAGGTATTATCTGGTCTTGTTAAAAGAATCAGTGGAAATGTTAGCATTAAAAGTATAAATACAATTGAAGATATCAAAAGTCTTAAATGATTGATTTTAAAAATAAAAAAATTTTGATAACAGGTGCAACCGGAGGAATTGGTGGATCACTTGTAAAAAAATTTATTTCCCTTGGAGGCACTGTTCTTGCAACAGGAACAAAAGGTGACAAATTGGACTTAATAAAAAAAAATCACCCAACTATTAAAGTAAAAAAATTTAATATATCTGAACATTTAGCAATTGAAGAGTTTATTGATTCCGCTGCATCGGAATTAGGAGGACTGGATATTTTGGTTAACAATGCAGGAATCAACGCAGACAACTTGTCTTTAAGAATGAAAGACGAGGAATGGAAAAAAGTAATTGACATAAACTTAACATCTACTTTTTTATTATCTAAATATGCTATTAAAAGCATGTTGAAAAATAAATTTGGTAGAGTTGTGAATATTACATCGATAGTAGGACATACAGGAAACCTTGGTCAGGCAAATTATTCAGCTTCTAAAGCAGGTATAATTGGAATGTCAAAAAGTTTAGCTATTGAATATGCAAAAAAAAATATAACCGTTAACTGCGTCTCCCCTGGATTTATAGTATCAGATATGACTATGAATATAGCTGAAAAGGTTAAGCTATTTTTAACCTCAAGAATTCCTATGGGAAAACTTGGCACAGGTGAAGATGTTTCTAATTGTGTGGCCTTTTTATCTTCGGATTCAGCATCTTACGTTACTGGAGAAACAATCCATGTAAACGGTGGTATGTATATGTCTTGACAAAAAAACAGAAAAAACTTAATAACGAATTAATAAAATATTCAAAAGGAAATTAAAAAATGGCAAAAGATGTAGGCGCAACAGTTAAGAAGATCGTAGCAGATCATCTAGGTGTGGACGAAGCGAAAGTTACAGACGAGGCAAGCTTTATAGATGATTTAGGAGCTGATAGTTTAGACACAGTTGAGTTGGTGATGGCTTTTGAAGAAGAGTTTGGATCTGAGATTTCTGACAGTGAAGCTGAAAAAATTTTAACAGTTGGAGATGCAATAAAATTTATTGAAAGTCATTCCAACTAAGGCAATTACTTTCACTAAATGAACAATCCAAATAAGCCTTTGATGCTTGTGTTATCATCACCTTCTGGGGCTGGAAAAACAACTCTTTCAAAAAAAATTCAACAATCAGATAATTCTTTCGAAATTTCCGTATCTCACACAACCAGAAAGCCAAGAGCAAATGAAGTTGATGGCCTTGATTATCATTTTGTTAGTAAAGAAAAATTTAAAACATTATTAAAAGAAAATGCATTTTATGAACATGCAGAAATTTTTGGGAATTATTACGGAACATCTAAATCTTCAATAAACAAAATAACAAAAAACAATCATAACGTTTTATTTGATATTGATTGGCAAGGTAGCGAGCAATTAAGCAGATTTAAGGAATTAAATTTAGTTAAGGTATTTATACTTCCTCCTAGCAAGGAAGAGTTAGAAAAAAGATTAATAGTAAGAAATCAAGACGACAAGGAAGCTATAAAACGTAGAATGTTAGCTTATTCGAAAGATATTGTTCATCAAAAAGATTATGATTATGTTTTAGTAAATGACAATGTTGAAAATTGTTTTAATAATATAAAAGGAATAATATTAAAACATCTAAAGAGAATATAGAATTATTCTATAATCCAATACTCTTTTCGTAATGTTCAGTTATCTTATAATAATCTTCACAAAGCAATTCAGAAGGTCTTTTTTTTAGGTCTATATTTAAAAATTCTGATGCTTCCTTATAATCTTTAAATAGTTTCGAAAAAGCTTTATTAATCATTTTCCTTTTACCAGAAAAAATAATTTGAGTGATTTTTTCTAAGTTTTCGATATTTTTAATTTTATAATCAATTCTAAGTTTAGGTTTGAAAACTATAACTTTTGAGTCAACATTAGGAATAGGAAAAAAGCATTTTTTTGATATCTTAAAATCATTTATTACATCAAGCCTAAAATTGCTTAAAACTGTTATCCTTCCATAGTCTTTAGTGTTGGGTTTTGCCAATATTCTATCGGCAACTTCTTTCTGAAACATAAATATAATTTTTTTAAAAGATGGAGGCCATTTATCAAATTTTATGAATTTTGCTAAAATCTGAGTTGAGATGTTATAGGGTAAGTTACCAAATATTACCTCTCCATTTGGATCTAAATTAAAATTAAATTTAAGGATATCTTCGTTGAATATGTTGTGATTTTCTCTCAAACTAAATTTTTTAGATAAAATTTCACAAAATCTTTTATCTTTTTCAATTAATAAAATTTTTTTTGGGTTTTTTTTTAAAATTGATTCTGTTAAATTTCCAGTTCCAGGACCTATTTCAAAAACTATTTTATTTTTTATGCTATCTAAACTGGAAATTTTATTAATTATATTTTTGTCTACTAATAAATTTTGTCCTAAAGATTTTTTAAGTTCTAACATTAATATTTTTAAAAAATTTAATAGACTCAAGTAAACTTTTTGGGTTTGCTAAATTTTTTCTTATTATATCTTTCCCAGTTCCATGATCCGGTGAAACTCTGATATATGGTAGTCCAAGAGTTACGTTAACAGCATCAAATCTATACAATGTTTTGAACGGAGACAAAACCTGATCATGGTACATTCCTACTAAAACATCAAATTTATTTTTTTTAAAATTTAAGAAAGCCGTGTCTCCAGACAATGGTCCTTCAACAGATATCCTTTGTTTTTTTAATTTTTTTATTGCAGGTATAATAACTTTTCTTTCTTCAGAATTTTTTTTTAATTCATAGTTATGTGGATTTAACCCCAACAAACCAATTTTTGGTTTAAATTTTAGATTTTTTAAAAAAAATTTATTGATTGTAATTAGTTTATTTACTATCAATTTTTTGGATATTTTTTTTGATATTTGTCCTATCCTTATATGCGTGGTAATCGGAGATACAGACAATTCTTTGTTGTAAATTAGCATTGCTTCCTTGCCAGAAATCCTTTCCTTTTTTGCCAAAAATTCTGTAATACCTGTAAAATTTTCTCCAAAGGTTTCTCTTTTATTTATTGGGCAATTAATTAGTCCTGAAATTTTATTACTCTTGGCCAATTCAATACCAAGTTTTAAACATTTAACAATATATTTAGATTTAATTTTAGATGAAACTTTAAAGGGATTTTTAAACTTTAATGGAACATCATAAACGAGAAGTTCCTTATTAAAGTTTTGTTTTTGAATATTATATATCTTTCTCATCTTTGTTCGGATACCTATTTGTCTGAATTGTTTTTTAATTAAGGAATAATTTCCAATTATAAAAATATTTAAACCTTTAAAATTATCCTTTTTTTTCCAAATTTTTCCTATTAATTCAGAATTTATACTATTAGGTTCACCTGCAATTATACAAATTAAATTTTTCATAAAAAATTAACCCGAATAGATCTCTCTAAGTTTGAAAAATGTAAATTTGAAAACATTTTTAACTTTTTTTCCTTTTCATCGCTAACTATCTGCTCTTTAATTAATTCTATATTTTTTTTATCATTAGTTTCTTTTAAACTTTCTAAGCGTAATTTAATTTTATCTTCAACTTCAGCGGTATTAAGAGATATTTTGTTTTTATAAATTTGAAAAATCATGTAATTCCATTTTAAATCAATCTTAAATTTATTAACCAGGTTTTCAAAACTTAAACCATGTCTTTCAAGAATCTCTTTTAAATCATCTCTATTTACTCCCAATTTTCCAGATGCATTATTAATTAAAGCTTCGAGTTGTCTTGGGTTGTATTTATCTACATTTCTTCTTTCAATTTCGCTTTTTTTTATAGTTCGTTTTATCAAAGATTTGACCGCAAGGTTTTTTATTTGTTCTTGATTCTCATTATTTATCTGAGTGTTTGATAATATTGCAACTAGTTTTATTTCTTTTACTAAATCTAGACGAGTGATTGGGTAATCACCTACAGATATAATTATAGAATTGTTTGCTTGAGAGTAAAGATTCTTATTTTGAAATAAAAAAAAAAATATTGTTAAGAAATATACTGGTAATTTTTTTTTCATCTATCAATTAATGGAGATCTTGCTTCACCAAATGGATATAATGTTATTCTGAACATCAAAGAATCTGACGATGCAACATCCCTGTCAGTGTAGAATTCTCTTCTAAATAACAAACCTGCTTTTAAACAGTCATTTATATAGTCATAAGCTAAGTCATAAAATTCTGTAGATTCTGTTTCCAAATTTTTCTTAATATTGAAATTTAATTCGCCAGAGTTATTAAAGTCCACTTTAATTCCTGATTTTATATAGTTCGCAGTTCCAATGTGATTATTTTCTTCTAAATAGCCAAGATTGAAACTCGTGTTTCCTAATATCAAATTTGCTTCTAGATCATTATAGTTAATATCATTTAAATTATGATCTAGAGAAAATTCATTTTTAAGCGTAAAATTTTCACTTAATTTTAGGTAAGCTTCACCAACCAAATCCGAAGCTTTTTGATCTAGTGAGCTTTTTGATGGTACAGAACTGTTTTCTTTAAAGTTATGAACTTGTCCAATTGATAAGGAGTAATTTTTTTCTCCCGGAAAATCACCTTCAAGATCATTACCCGAAATCTCAAAACCCACAGTAACACTTTCTCCTTCTTCAATTACATCTGGTTGTGAATTTTTGTTTAATGAATAAAGATTAGAATAGTTTAATTTTAAATTATCGTTTTGTATATTTCTCATATGACCTGGTGCATACCTAAGAGAAAGTTGAGGTGTGAAAAAATTTATTTTTCCTTTGGAATCATTTTTTTTAGACATAGGTAATTTTGCGTCATACCCTATGACCCCAGAAAATTCACTATTTAGTCCTTCAGTTTTGTATCTTTCAGCATTATCTGCTTCATAATTAACAACTTTGAATAGGCCCTTAAATTTATTTTGAATGCCAGCTAGACTAATAAATGGATTTGATTGCCAGTTTACGTCATTTACCCAAAATTTAGTTGTTTGATTCACTTTATAATTTTTTACAAAAGCATTACTACGAACATCAAATACTCCTGCTCTATCTCCCGTAAATAAATTTCTTTCAAACAGTATATTTGGCATAGAATATTCAAATCTTGTTTTATCCGAGTCATTTGCCGTTAGATTCTCAAACATTCCTGCACTTACACTCAGGTAGTTTTCATCATCTTGAAATTCATAATTAATATCTTTTTTAACAATGTGATTGTCTTTGTCTGCCAGTACAGTATTTATATCGTGTACCTTAAGATACGTATCATTAGATACATGCTGGAAGTTTACCTCTAGGTTGCTTGACGAATCTTCTTTTGATAAATCTCGATTAAATCTTGCGAATAGATGAGATCTGGAACCATCAGTTCTAATATGCTTGTCTGTTTCCTTGTAACCTCTGGTGTAGCTTGAGTCTACAATAAGAAATGAGTTTTCAAATGCATGACGATATTCGTGAAGTACCAACAAATTTTCTTCAGTATAAATTTTAGGGGTAAATGTCATATCTCGATTTTTAGAAATTGCCAAAAAATAAGGCACTGATGCACTGAAGCCAACTGTATTATTGTCTTTTAGCGTGGGAAATAAAAAACCTGATCTTCTTTTTACAGTTGGTCCAGGGTGAAAAAATTTAGGAAAATAAAAAATAGGAAAATCATATATTTTTAAAACTGCTTTATCATAATAAACAGTTTTTTTTGCTTTGCTATGTTGAATTTTTTTAGCCTGAATTGACCATGGAGGACATTTTTCTCCTTTACGATTTTGACAGCTAGTGAAAATACCTTTTTCAAATGTAGTTCCTTTATCGTCTATGAATGCAGAGTTTGCAAAAAATCTTGGTTCGTTTCTTTTATCTGTTTTAAAACTTGGATCATTAAAGAAAGATTTAACGTCACTACCTACGATTTTTCTCTTTTTTTCATCTACATAGATTTCTGAGAAGAAATATTTATTATTTCTGTTATCTACAACTTTAATTTCTCCTTGAGAAAAAAACATATTTTTTGCTGTTGAATAATTAAACATATCAGTATGAATTTTATTACCGTTTATATCTGTGATGACACTTTCAGAATTTGAGTAGATAACCTTCTTCTTATTATCGTAGAATATATCTTCCCCCTGTATTCTGTACTTTTCTGATGTTATAATATCTGTTTGTCCAAAGGACCTCATTAGTCCACTTAACTTATTATATTCAGCTTTTTCAGTAAAAATATTGTTTTTTTTATTATCAGATATTTGAACACTTCCTTCTGCATAAACAATTTTAGTTTCTTTATTTAATTGTACCTCCTGTGCATTGATATTTAATTCTTCTGCGAGGGAAAGTGTAGAAAAGATAAGACAGAACAGTATTGCTGTGATTTTATATAGATTATTTTTCATTGATTTGAATAATTCCTACAGAACAAAATAAAGTTAAAATAATTATAGGAGACCAGACGGAAATAACTAGTGGAATTCTTTCCGTTGTTCCTAAGGCCATAGAGAAGTTTTTGAAGTAAAAAATGATAACACATGTAATTATTGAGAGTATTATATAATAAATATTTTGTCTTCTTTCATTTGAACTTAATGTAAATATACTTGCCAAGCACACCATTAGTATTAAGAAAAAGGGAAGAGATAGATAATAATGTTTTTTTTCCATCAAAAGTCTAGCATTATAACCCTTGTCTTCTAACTCATCTATTTCAGTCATAATTTTATAAAAAGATATTGTATCTAGATTTGAATATATAGAATTTAATTTTGCCTTGTTAAAAGTTGAGTCAAATATTAAATTTTCAAATTTTTCACTCGAACCATTTTTACCTAATATTGTTTTTGAGCCATCTTTTATGATCCATGGAGTATTTAAAATGTTGGCTGTTTTTGCCTCAATTCTTTGTGATAAAACATCATTATTAAAACTGTAAATACTAACATCGATCAAGAGGTCACCATCTAGTCTTTTTGATTTTATAAAATTTATGTTTGACCCAACTTCTTCTTTTATCCAAACACCGTTATTTGTAATTGACGCTAAGTGAGATTTGTCCAAGTCATAACTGCCTTTTATATCTTCATAATATTTAACCATAAGTGAAGTAACCGGGTTAAATGCCAGAAGAACTATAACTCCAAGAAAAAAAGAACTTATACCTAATAAAGATAAGAATCTTGCATTTGAAAACCCAAATGTTTTTAAAGATAAAATTTCACCATTATTTTTTAATTTTATTAAAACCCACATAGATGATATAAATATTATAAAAGGAAAAATGTTTATTAAAATACTTGGCACAATCATAAATGACAAAGCTATTGGAAGTATTATTCCAACATCATAGTCAGCAAAGTAAGTAACTTCTTCACGTAAGTTCATTATCAATCCAGCAGCGGAAAAAATTAAAACTATGTTAAGAGTGCTAAACAAAAATTCTTTAATTAAATATGTATTTATAACTGAATTTCTCATGATTTTTTCCTTAAATTTTCATATAAAAAATTTCTTATAATTTCAAAATAAATCAGAGTTGCCATTAAAAATGGAGCTGAATAATATATCAAGGAGTTACTAAAAGATTTTCCTGAATATTTAACAAGAATTTCTGCAACAACTAAAATTATAAACGCAAAGACTGTATAAATATATTTGTAATAGTTTTTAAATCTATTTTCCTCTCTTTGATTTAAAAGAAAACAAATAACTAAAGTTATAACGGGTATATATAGAGGCATACCAAAACGTCTGTTTATTTCAGACAAAACATCATTCTTTTTATGATCTCTTGGACAGTTTAAAATCTCTTTATTCTCTTTATTGAAATAACATTCAATAAGAGTTTTCGAAGGAGTTTCTTGTATCTTGGTTTGTACGATAGATCTTGTTTGTATATTGTCTAGTTTAAGCATTGTTTTTTTGAACTTTATAGTTTGAATATCTCTATCAATTCTTTGAGATTGAATTATTCCATCTCTTAAAACCAAAACAGGAGAAGATGGATTTATGACTCTACCTTTTTTTGCAATTATTGTAACGTTGTCTGTGCTATTTGGATTTTCTATACTTTTTAAGATACTGCTTTCATCTCTGATAAAAATATTTTTCATACTTCCATCGTCATTTTTTTCTTCTACAAAAACTGTTAGACCAGGAACGGTATCGTTGAATTGATTAGTTTTAACCATGCTTGAGATAAAATCAAGATTCGAAGATTTAATTAATGATCTTGAGTAATTTAGTATATACGGATTTATAACAGTCGCAAAAAACAACTGAAGTAATGTAACAAGCAAAGAAACTTTTAGAAAGAAATTAACAACTTTCATTTTGTTAAGGCCCGCTGTCCACAAGATTATTAATTCGTTTTCATTTTCAAATTTTAAAATTGCCAAAACCAAGGCAATTAAAAAGGACAGAGGTATAAATTTTGTTAAGATTTTTGGAACATTTAAAAGGGAATAGCTGAGATATATAGACAATGCGTGACCATCCTCAACTACCAAATCAAGAAAGTTTACTGCCTGGACCGTCCATACAATTGCACTAAAAGTGAATAAAGTTATGAAAAAATACTTGCTTAATTCCAGAAAAAAGTGCTTATAAATTTTATTACTCAACATTGTTGTTGTTTTTGTATATAATTAAAGGAAGTTTTTAAGAATTTCAATCATAGGTTGACCAAATGATAAATTTTACGAACAAATTTGATAATAATTGCGAAAATCTGGGTTTTTTTATACCCGAAGACAAGCTTTCACTAAAAACTTCCAAAATTGATGAGGGCAAAAAAGACAAAATTAATAAATTTTTAAAAAGAATTGAAAAAAACAAAGATAAAAAAAAGCTTCATTCTTTTGATATTTCAGATACCCAAAGATGCTTTGTAATAATTCTAGGAGAAAAATTAATTAATTTTGAATTAAATGATTTAGGAGGTTCATTTAAAAACTTAATTGGTTCACATAAAAATTTAAAAAGCATTAGTATGTTTATTTCAGAAAATGTTAAAAATAAAAAACTTTCAAATGAAGAACTAATTTCTGAGTTCTTATACGGATACAATCTGAAAAGCTATTCATTTGAAAAATACAAAAGTAAAAAAAAAACAGACACTTCTATAAAAATTGATGTTTGTGTTGATAAGACCGATAAGTTTAAAAAAGAATTTCAAAGCTTTTCATCTGTAAAAGACGGTGTATTTTTAGCAAGAGATTTAGTTTCAGAACCACCTAATGAGCTTAATCCTAAACATTATACAGAGGAAATACTCAAATTAACTAAACTAGGATTAAAAATTGAAGTTTTTGGTGAAAAAGATTTAAAAAAAATGGGAATGAATTCTCTACTTGGAGTCGGACAAGGAAGTTCAAATGAAACATTTTTAGTTACAATTAAATGGAATGGTAAAAAAGAAAAAGGAAAACCACTCTGTTTTGTTGGTAAAGGAGTTTGTTTTGATACCGGAGGTATTTCTTTAAAACCTGCCAGATTCATGGAAGAAATGAAATATGACATGGGAGGATCTGCAGTTGTAGTAGGTTTAATGAAGACATTGGCATTAAGAAAAGCAAAAGTGAATGCAGTTGGTGTTGTTGGCTTAGTTGAGAATATGCCCGGGTCAAATGCTCAAAGACCTGGAGATATCGTGAAATCTTATTCCGGCAAAACAATCGAAGTTTTAAATACCGATGCCGAAGGAAGACTAGTTTTAGCGGATGCACTTGCTTACGCAGAAAAAGAATTTAAACCAAAATTTATAATTGATCTTGCAACTTTAACTGGCGCTATAATAATAGCATTAGGAGAAGAATACGCAGGACTTTTTTCAAATGATGATAAATTATCAGAACAATTATTTAAAATTGGAAATACTATTAACGAAAAAGTTTGGAGATTACCATTGCACAAAAATTACGATAAACTAATGAATTCTAAATACGCAGACGTACAAAATATTAATTATGCTGGTGGAGCAGGGTCCATAACAGCTGCGCAATTCTTACAAAGATTTGTTAGCAAAGAGATACCGTGGGTTCATTTAGATATTGCAGGCATGGCATTTTCCAAGAAAGCTGCAAGCATAAATTCAGGTGGTGCCACAGGATTTGGTGTAAGATTGTTGAATGATTTAATTAGAAAACATTACGAATAAATTCTATGCTTCAGCAAACACTATCCATTATAAAACCAGATGCCGTTGAAAGAAATTTAATAGAAAAAATTAAAGAATTTTTTTTAAAAAATAAATTAAAAATTGTAAAAACAAAAAAAATTCAAATTACAAAAGACGAAGCGGCAGAATTTTATAAAGTTCATCAAACAAAACCTTTTTATGATAAGTTATGCAATTATTTATCTTCAGGACCAATTGTAGTGATGATTTTAGAAGGTGATAATGCCATTCAGGAAAATAGAAAGATAATGGGTGCTACAGATCCGAAAAATGCTGAAGCAGGAACCATAAGAAAACAATACGCAATTTCTATCGACAAGAATTCGGTTCATGGATCAGATTCACCAGAAAATGCAAAAAAGGAAATAGATTTCTTTTTCAAGACTTAGTTTGTATTATATATTTTTCGAATAGCTATAGAATAAGCTTTATATTCTTCTGATTGTACTTTTTTTTTTAATTTTATGTGATCATCCTTTTTATCAATTGAAACTTTTTTTTTAACAATCATTTTTCCGTTGTCTAGTTTTTCATCAACAAAATGCACCGTGCAGCCTGTAATTTTTTCTCCAGCATTTAATACACGTTTAAAAGTACTTAAACCTTTATATTTGGGTAATAAAGAAGGATGAATATTAATAATTTTGCCTTTAAAATTTCTGACAAAACTTTTTGACAATATCTTCATAAAACCCGCTAAACATACTAATTCTATTTTTCTATCCAGCAATTCTTTTATGGCTATTTTTTCAAATCTATCTTTTTCAGAATCTAAAAGAATGCATGGTATCGAAAATTTTTTTGCAAAACCGATACCTTTAGCACTCTTATTATTTGATATCACCAGGTTTACATTAATAGGAAAATTATAATCTCTAGAATTTTTTATAATTGAATTTAGATTAGTTCCCGATCCAGATATAAAAATACAAGCTCTTTTTTTTACCATTTTACTTTTTTTATTAAATTTAATTTTTTCGTAGATTTTGAAATAAAACCAATTTCATAAGGTTCAAATTTTTTGCTAAAGAAACGTTTTAATTTAGGAACCTTTTTTATGTCAGTTATCAGACAGAATCCTACTCCGCAATTAAATGTTTTTAACATTTCCATATCACTTATATTTTTACTTTTTAACCATTTAAAAATTTTAGGAACTCTTATTTTCGACAAGTCTATATTAACGGTTAAATTTTTTGGAACAGATCTTGTTATATTCTCTATTACCCCACCACCAGTAATATTTGCAGATGAGTTAATTAATCGATTTTCAACAAGACTTAAAACTTCTTTGGTATAAATCTTTGTTGGTTTCAACAATTCTTTTTTAAGAAAATTATTAATTTTTGAATTTTTTAAAACTTTTCTTACCAATGAAAATCCATTTGAATGTAATCCATTTGAAGGTATCGCCAATATTACATTTTTATTTTTTACTTTATCTTTAGTTATAAGTTTTTTTTTTGATACCAAACCAACAGAAAAACCTGCCAAATCAAATTTATTTTTTTCATATGTTCCTGGCATTTCTGCAGTTTCACCACCAACTAGTAAACAATCTGAAATTTTGCAGCCATTTATTATTCCTTTAATAATTTTTTTCATTTTAGGAAGATTTATTTTTCCTACAGCTATATAATCTAAAAAAAATATTGGTCTTGCCCCCTGAACAATCAGATCGTTAACACACATTGCAACAAGGTCTATTCCAATAGTATCAAATCTATTAAATCGATTTGCAATTTCTATTTTAGTTCCAACACCATCAGTGCTTGCAACCAAAAGAGGGTCTGTAATTCTTAATTTTGTATAGTCAAATACTGAAGCAAAATTTCCTATATTATTTTTACTGAATTTATTTATTTTTTTCTTAAATGCCTGTTTTGAGTATTTTCCAATAAATCTTGTAAATTTATCTGCAGTTTTAATATTTACACCGCTTTTCTTATAACTATTTTTTGTTTTTTTCATGAATAAGATGATAATTAGATAATTTATGAAAAAA
>CAZUWS010000007.1:0-11077 GCA_964624295.1 uncultured Candidatus Pelagibacter sp.
AAGATAAAAGTACTCCTAAAAGAGCTGGCATTTTATCTTCTACCGGTGATGCAATAATACTAACATTTTTTTCTGAAAGTTTACTTACTAAATCAGGATAGTTTGGTGAATATGTTGTGAATTTAGAACCGTCAGATAAAATACCTTTAATATTATTTCCTTGAATCTCAACTTCTACAACTCTTCCTGTATCAACTTCTTCTAAAAATTTTGAAAAAGCGATCTCGTTGTTTATCGAATTTTGTTTATTTGGATTTTGAAAAAGATTAAAAAGCCCCACTGACAACAGGACTATTAAACCCCACATTAATAAATTTCTAAAATTCATTCTCTATATATAAATAGGTATTTTTAATAATTAAACAAGTACTATACGAATTAATTTAACATTAAAATATGACAAATTGTAGTAGTTTGTTCAAAATCTGCCTAATTTAGTAATTATTAAAATTCTTTTGACACGTAAAGAAAGCTTTTTTTTCTCTCAAAAATACATCCTCCTAATGTACATTTCGTTACATTCCTATTCTCAAAGCGACTTATTAAATTTAAGACTTTCTTTGACTTTGGAGGATAATAGGAATTTGATCTCTTCTTTACAATATCGTTGATAATTCTAAATCTTATTTCCTGAGGTTCCTTACTGAATTGCTTTAAATTTAAAATAGTTGATTTTTTTCCAAACTTAACGAATTTTTTCATAGATTTTGCAACATAAAAATCCATGGCTTCTTTAGTAGATGCAATATTTTTTATTGACCGAATAATTTTTTCAAGATCTATACCCTTATTAATAAGATTTCTTTTTAAAGTTCTGATATTTGTTCTTAAAAATTTTTTATTTTTATTGCTTGGATCTTTAAATATTTTACCAAAGGTTTTTTTTGCAATAGAGTTAAGTTGTGTTTTTTTGAATTCAAGAAGGGGTCTAATTAACCCAATTCCGCTTTTAAGAACTGTCATTTCTTGCATAGAAGAAAGGCCTTCTACTCCACTTCCCCTAGAAAGTCTTATCAAAAATGTTTCAATTTGATCGTCTTGATGGTGTGCCACAAGAAGAGATTTTGCTTTTTTCTTTTTACAAAAGCTTTCTAATAGTTGGTATCTTACGTCTCGGGCTTTCTTTTGAATATTGTTTATAATTTTTTTTCTATTTTTTAAAATTTCGAGATTTATATCATGTTTAGATAAGAGTTTTTTTACTTGTGATGCTTCTTTCCCAGAATTTCTTCTTATACCATGGTCTACCATTGCAAAAAAAAATTTGTATTTCTTCTCTTGAGCAATGACTTTTACTAAAGCGCTAAGCGCTAGACTGTCTGGCCCACCAGAAACTCCTACTACAAATGAATTGTTCTTTTTATATTTGGTTAAAACTGATTTTACTTTGGGATATATATTTGCATCTTTAAGTCTTGCTACACTTGAATTTTTTTTTCTCATATTCTGCTTTTTGTAACACAGACTTGCTTGCTTTTGGATATTGTTTTTTCACGCCATCAATCATTAAACATCCTTGATCTTTCTCTCCTAATTGAACCAATGTACTTCCAAGCTTTAACAGATTGATAGGAGCTTTTTTACTTTTAGGATAATTTTGATAGCCATCTAAATATGCTGCAGCAGCATCCTGGTAAAGCTGTCTAACTCTAAATGTTTCTCCGTACCAATACTGGGCACTACCAGCAAGCGCATTGCTTTTATTTTTATCAATGAATTCTCTAAGTGCATATTCTGCTGTCTCATAATCTCCAACTTTAATGAAACTTACTGCAAAGTCATATTGTTCTTTTGGTGGTTTGTTTGGTAACAAAGATTTTGATGGAGCGGCTTTTTCTGTTACGACCAATCCGGCTGACTCGACTGATTGTGTTTTTTGAACTTCTTTTGTTTGAGTAAGATCACTATCAGATATTCTTCCAAGATCTTGGGGAAGATCAGTTCCAGGAAGATTTTTTTTCTTTGCAACTGAATCCTGATTAACCGCTAGACCCCCACTTTCCAAATCGCTGAATCTCAGTTGATTATCAGATTGCATCTTTGTAATTCTTTTTGATAATTTATCCATTTTAAAATTTACTTCTTCAAATCTATTTGTGAGATCTTGAAATTGACTTTCTATTTCGTTTAGTTTTAATAGGTGTCGGGTCAAAATATCTTCGTTTAAATTTTTTGATGAAGATGTAGAAGGTGTAATATCTGAAGCTTTGTATACTGCTTTTTCTAGTGTTTTTAAATCTTGCCTTAATTGTTGAATTTCATCAGAAATTTTTCCAGAATTTTCTTCCTCAGCTCTAACTAAATTCGGGAAAAACAATAGCATCACAAACAGAAAAGAGGCTGCTATTATAAATTTCTTGTTTTTTAGAATCATTTCATATTTTCTAAATATACAAAATGGCAAAAAAAAGACCCCTGATTTTTTAAAAAACAGGGGTCTTTATAATAACTAAATAACGTTTTAATTTGCTTTTACAGTAACTGCTCTTCTGTTTTGAGACCAAGCTAATGGTGAGTTGGCCGGATTTACCGGTCTTTCTTTACCATAACTTATTACTGAAATTCTTTTTCCAGAAACTCCATATGTCATCAAATAATCTTTTGCTGCATTGGCTCTTCTTTCACCTAAAGCTAAGTTGTACTCTCTTGTACCTCGCTCATCGGCATGTCCTTCAACTGTAACTGTTACGTCTTTATTTTTTCTCATCCAAGTTGCTTGTTTTCTCAAAGTATCTCTAGAAGCAGTAGTTAACTTTGATTTGTTTGTAGCAAAAAACACTCTGTCGGGAACACCTTTGGCTAAATATTTAACCGTTTCCGTTCCTGTATAAACATCATCAACTGTATCTACACCAGCTTTCTTGGCAGTAGAACATGCTGAGATTAACAGCGTGCTGAATAAAACTATAAAAAGGTTCTTTATGGCTTTATTAAATCTCATTATTATCTCCTAAATATATTTAAGGTGTTATCAATATTTCAAATTTATCTGAATCTTGCAAGTGTAAATTGTAGTAGAAAAATCGCTACTTTGACAATAATGAGGACCAAGATGGGTCCGACGCATCAGTCTCTGTTTTAAGACGTCTTTCGTTATAGCCCGTTATATCAATTGACCATAATTTTGCAGAAAAGCCCTTTCCTTTGCTGTCAGACTTTGTTTCCCTGTAAAATATTAAAACTCTTCCGTTTGGTGACCATGAGGGGGCTTCTTGGTAAAAATTTTCAGTAAGCAATCTTTCTCCACTACCATCTGATCTCATAACTCCAATGTAAAATCTACCTTTTCGAACTTTGGTAAAAGCGATTAAATCTCCTCTTGGAGACCATACTGGAGTTCCATAAAGTCCAGAACCATGTGTAATTCTTTTTACTTGTGTTCCGTCGCTTCTCATAACGTAAATTTGTTGGAGTCCACTTCTGTCAGAATTAAAAGTAATATACTTACCGTCTGGTGAATAAGAAGGTGATGTATCAATTGAAGGGTGTTTTGTTATTTGTTCCACAACCCTACTTTCCATATCCATAGAATAAATATCTGAGTTACCATCTTTAGCAAAACTCATAATTATCTTTTTTCCATCAGGAGAAAATCTTGGTGCAAATGTCATGCCCGGAAAGTTTCCAACCACCTCCTGAATACCTGTTTCTATATCTAACAAATAAACTCTGGGCATGTTTTTGAAATATGATAGATAGGTAACAAGTTGATTAGTTGGATTAAACCTTGGTGTTAAAACAAGTTCATTACCAAGTGTTAAATACTTGGTATTAAAACCATCTTGGTCCATTATTGCTAATTTCTTAATACGTTGATTTTTTGGACCTGTTTCTGAAACATACGCTATTCTAGTATCAAAATATCCTGATTCTCCGGTTAATCGCTCATAAATCTTATCGGAAATTATATGCGCAACTCTTCTCCAATTGTTCGGTGTTGTTGTAAATGATAAGGCAACCATTTCTTTTGCTGCTGTTAGATCCCATAGTCTAAATTCTACTTTTAACTTCTTGTCTTTAATTAAAAGTTTTCCGGTAACCAGAGCTTGTGCCTTAATTAGCCTCCAATCTTCAAATCTTGGTTTCAAATGGGCTATATCTGGTTTTTGAACAAATGCATCTTTTTTTAAAGGATTAAATAAACCTGTTGATTTAAAGTTTTTCTCAACTATTTTTGAAATTTCTTCACCCAATTTTGCTGTTTCAAATATAGAAAGCTTTTCTGAATTAGGATCAACGTGAAGAGGCGAAACTGCAATAGGTAAAGGATCTAAATTTCCCCTCGTAATATCTACGGTAATTAACCCATATGCATTTTTATAACTAAATAAAAATAAAGAAAGAATAAGGAGTATTTTTTTCATAAATTTAACCTTTTAGCATTTCTGTTGGATCGAAATTTAATTGTAATTCTTTCCATCTTTCATACCCTGTTGGTGGAACCTTTAATGGTTGACAAATCCTAACCGCTCTTAAAGCGCTTTCGGCTAAAATTTTATAAAAACTTTGACCAGGTGTATTCATTCTGGCATGGTCTAAAATTTCAGATTTAAGTATTCTTCCGTCAGGTTTCAATTTGAGTTTAATTCTCACAAGTAGATCTTTATCATAAGGTAAACCTAATGGTACGCTCCAACAACCAAAAATTTGAGCTCTTAAAGCATCTTCTTCAGATAAAGATAAGCCCTGGGCAAAAGAATTTTTGACACTACTTTGGGTTAATTCATCCTTTTTTCTTTGTGTTTCAGCCTGCTCTTCTTTTGCCTTATCAATTAAAGCTGCAATTTCGTTAGTATCAAATAATTCTTTTTTTTCAAATTCTGAGGCTTGTCTAATCTTGGGTTTAATTTCTTCAGGATTTTGTTTTTTCTTTATTAGCTCCTTTATTTCTTCTTTATCTTCTGGCATTGGAATTCTGTCAGGTTTTTCCTTTGCCTTTGATGCTGGAGGAGCTTGCTCAGAAACAACCCTTTTTTTCTCCTCCTTAACTTTTTCAATTATCTTTCTGGCTTTTGGAGCAAAGGGTATGAAGGTTTTGTCTTTAATTTCAATAAATTCCACGGAAACTATAGGTGGCAGATCTATTGGTTCTCTCATCATAAAAGGTAGTGTCAACATAGTAAGATATATAACTAACGTATGAAACAAAAATGAAAATAGTAAACCTCTGCTCATAAAGTTTTAATTTTTATAAGGCTCTGATATTAATGCGACCTTTGAAAAACCTGCACCAGATAACCTGCCCATAACCTCTAAAACTCTTCCGTAGTTTATTGTTTTATCTCCTCTAACATAAATCCTGGTATCCGTTCTATTTTTAGATATTGCTAATAGCTTGGGAACTACTTTTTCAAAAGTGACCTTATGTTCTTGAATGAACAATTCTCCTTTAGAATTAATTGATATGGTTAATGGTTCTTGATCGTCTGGCAAAGAATCTGCTGCTGACTCTGGCAAGTCAACTTGAACTCCAACTGTTAACAAAGGTGCTGTCACCATAAATATTATTAAAAGTACAAGCATAACATCAACGAAAGGAGTAACGTTTATTTCGCTCATCGGTTCTTTTTTTGAGCGGTTCATTATGAAAGCCATATATAAATTAAATTATTGATAAAAATCTTTTAGAAAAATTGTCAACTCTTGCAAAATATCTTTGTGAATCGCTGTTAAATTTGTTGTAAGCAATTACAGCTGGTATAGCAGCTAACAAACCAAGCGCTGTTGCAAATAATGCTTCGGCAATACCTGGGGCAACAATAGCTAAACTTGTATTTCTTGAAATTGCTATAGATTGAAAGGAATTCATAATTCCCCAAACTGTTCCGAACAATCCTATGAAAGGAGCTGTAGATCCTATGGTAGCAAGGTAAGTAAAATTCTTTTCTATGCTTTTTAATTGATTATCAATAGACACTTCGAGCATTCTTTCAACACGAGCGCTTTGAACAGCTGAAGATTTTGATCTAGTTTTAATTACTTCTCCCATTGCTGATTTGAAAATTATAGTTAGCGGATCATCTGATTTGTTTGGTAAATTTTTATAGAAAGCTTCTGCAGATTTTTGTTTCCAGAATTTATCTTCGAAGGATTTTGTAGATTGATCTATTCTTCTAAATAATCTTATTTTATCAAAAATTAATGCCCATGAAAAAATTGAGCTTGCGATAAGAATTAAAATTACAGCTTTAACTACAAAATCAGCTCTTATAAAAAGTTTCCAAAGTGAAAAATCAGTTGCTCCGCCTAGTCCGACAGCTTGTGTTGCAATTTCTTGTTCCATTAAGGTTAATTACGTATAGAATGTGTCATCAATTTGGCACCAAAACTCTAATGAGACGGTTTAATTGTCGAACTGAGAACGACAATCTCTAAAGTATCTTCCAATCAAAATAGCATCTGCTTTATTAACGTCTTTTTTCTTTGTTAATCTTGATGATATTGAAGGATACATCTCTATCACTTTTGTTCTACTAGCGTCCTTTGAAGAGTTAATAAGTTCAAAATGCTTTTTCCATTTAGCAGGTCTAACGTAAAAAATTGGCAAACCTAAAGCAGCACATATGCCTTTGATCGACCCAAACGTTTGTCCAAAATTAAACATGCTGGTAACTCCTTGACCAGGCATTGCACTCACTTGCTCAACTATTACAAAAGTATCGCCATTTGGCAAAATGTGTTTCTTTATTATATTGACTAATTGCGCGCTGTTTAATTGATTTTTATTTTTTTTTCCTTCAGACATAATGGGCATATCAAATACATCAAAAATCTTTAGATCATCCAATATTGCAATACCGCCGCTTAGTCCAGGATCTATTCCGATTATTCTCATTTAAAATTATTTACACAAATTTACAATTATGAAAAACATTTTGAATATCATCGTCTTCTTGGAATAATTCAAGCATATTTTCTATCTCTTTTGACTCTTCTTTGGATATATCAACAAGGCTATGCGCTCTCCACTCTATACCTGAATAAGTAAGGTTCTTTACGGACTGCTCTATCTTGGTTTTCACTTTATAAAAATCACTCTTGTTTGTAATTATTTCATGAAAATCGCTGTGACTTGTACAATCTTTTGATCCTGCATTTATGGCCAATTCTAAAATTTTTTCATCAGATATATCTTTATTAGGTACATGTATTACACCGCAGTTAGAAAAAAAATGTGTTGCCGATCCGGAACTACCTAAATTCCCACCATGTTTTTGCAAAATTGTTCTTATACTTCCTGCGGTTCTATTCTTATTTTCAGTTAAAGTTTCTATAATAAGGGCAATATTTTTGGGACCAAATCCTTCGTATCTTAAATTTTCAAAGTTTTGATCTTTATTTATTTCGGATCTACTAATAGCTCTATTGATATTGTCTTTAGGCATATTAGCTTCTTTTGCAGACTCAATAGCTGCTCTTAATCTGTGATTTGTTCCTGGATCTTTTGAGCCAAGTTTTGCGGCTACAGTAATTTCTCTAGAAATTTTTGAAAAAATTTTTGACCTTAATTTATCTTGTCTTCCTTTTTTATGCTTAATTCCTGCCCAATGTGAATGGCCAGCCATTTATTATACTATCTCTTGTAAAGCTCCACCTAAAATAATCGGTTGAACTTTTTTAGCTAAACCGGTTTGTTCATCGGCTGTGACCAACAATCCAGAAATCGTAGCTTCTCCTAAAGCAGGAAAATGTTTTTTTGCTGAAGAATCTTTTAAAAATTTTTTTAATGAATTGTCCCTATTCATTCCAATAACTGAGTTATAATCTCCGCACATTCCAATGTCTGTTTGATACGCAGTACCCTTCTCCATAATTCTATGGTCAGAAGTTGGAACATGAGTATGTGTCCCAACAACCATTGTAACTTTACCATCAAACAAATATCCCATTGCCATCTTTTCGCTTGTAATTTCTCCATGCATATCCACGACTATAAAATCAGCATCTTTTTTTAGTTTAACTCTATCTATAAATTTTTTTGCTGCTTGAAAAACATCTTCGCTTTTTTTCATAAAAATATTTCCCATAAGATTAATAACTGCGATTTTAAATTTTTTATTTCTAGTCTGAAAAATTCCCAATCCTTCTCCTGGTGAGCCTTCAGTTAGATTGTAGGGTCTTAATAATCTTTTTTCGTCTGTTATAAATTCCATTGTCTCTTTTTGATCCCAAATATGGTTTCCTGAGGTAATAACATCCGTTCCAGAATTAAAAAAATCTTCTGAATTTTGCTTGCTGATTCCTACTCCGCTATCAGCAGCATTTTCTCCATTTACAATTACAAAATCAACTCCCTTTTCTTTTATTATTTTGGGTAATTTGTCTTTTATAGCTTTTACTCCAGACGGACCCATAACATCTCCTAGAACAAGAATATTCATTGCAAATTAAAAAATACCTTTCTCCGTTAAAATATAATTAAGTTTTACATCAAATTTTGATGTTTTGATTTTATTAAATTTTTGGAAAGAAAACGCAAGGCCTATTGTTGGAATATTTTTATTTCTTCTCAAAAACTTATCGTAATAACCTTTTCCATATCCCAGCCTATTTTTGGAGTTATCGTATGCCAATAAAGGAACAATAATTAAATCTGGACGTTGAATTACTTTCCGAGATGTAGGATCCAAAAACCCAAAATCATTTACTTTTAATGGATCAAGAAGATTCCATTTAACAAATTTCATAGCTCCATTTGAAAGTGCAGGAAGTAATGTTGAAAAATCTTTACCATTATTAAGAATTTTAAATAATTTTATCGTACTGACTTCATGGTTTGAGGGATAATATATAGCAATATTTTTTATATTTTTTTTTTTAATTATCTTGATTAAAGGAGCAAAAAAACTTTCTTTTACCTCAAAGTATCTATTTTTTCTTATTAAAGAATATTTTCTTCTGAGTGTTTCTTTGGAAGACATTTACTGAACTTTTGTTCTATCCTCAGTATTTTTTATTATATCCTCTAAAGATTGAGTAGTTTTTTCTAGCATTTTTTCATAAATGCTCTGACTGTCTTCTACCATTTTTCTAAAGTTATCTAGTTCAGAATTTAAATCTAATATCTCTTTATCCTTTCCTTCTTTGTAATCGATTGCTAAAGATCTCATTTCTTTAAATTTTTTAAAAAAATTTTCAAAATTTTCTTTTTGGGACAAAACTCTTTTTTTTAGATCAAAGTACTCATCTATAACCTGTATTGAGGTAATCAATAAAAGTTTGTTTTCTCCTATATTGCCAAGTTTTTCTCTTAAGTTTGAATATTTCTTGTCTAAAAACTTAGTTAAACTTTTTAAATCTTCTTCTTGCCCATCATCGCATGACAGCAAGTAGTCCTTGTTATTAAATTTTATATTTACGTTTGCCACTTCTCAATCTCCTCTACTAAAGAATCGGTCTCTCTTCCCAACTCATCTATATCTTGGTTAAACTGTTCTTGTAATTTTTGTTTTTTTGAATTTTCTTCCTGTACTTGATCTAGTCTTTTTTTTAAATTATTATACTCAGTAAGAAGCTGCTTGTACTTTCTTTCAATTTCAGTTTTTTCGCTTTGTAATTGATTTTTTTCCACATAAATATCGTTGATTTCATTTTGTCCACCAGAATATGAGCTGCTAAGGCTTTTTAATTTTTCTAAAGCAGTTTCAAGTCTTTTTTCTTTATTATATAAATTTTCCATCTAACTTCTTTTTTTTTTATATCATAATATTGATATCGTTAATTGAAGTCTATATAGGTATTTTATAAGTGGACCCAAAATTAAAAGATTTATCAAACGCTATAAGGTTTTTATCAATTGATGCTGTGCAGAAAGCTAACTCTGGACATCCGGGAATGCCTATGGGTATGGCAGATGTTGCTACCGTTCTATTTAAATACTACCTGCGGTTTAATCCAAAAAATCCTAGCTGGATTAATAGAGACAGATTTATTTTATCTGCAGGACATGGATCAATGCTTTTATATTCATTGCTTTACCTCACGGGTTATAAAAAAATAAAAATTCAAGATATAAAAAATTTTAGACAGTTAGATTCGATTTGTGCTGGCCACCCAGAATATGAAGAAAACTCAGGCATTGAAACAACTACTGGACCCTTGGGTCAGGGACTGGGTAATTCAGTTGGTATGGCAATTGCTCAGGAGATCCTTCAAAAAAAATTTGGCAATAATATAATTAATAACAAAACTTATGTAATTGCTAGTGATGGTGATTTAATGGAAGGAATTAGCCATGAATCGATGAGCTTAGCTGGTCATCTAAATTTAAAAAATTTAATTGTTTTTTTTGATAATAATAAAATTTCAATAGACGGATCAACATCTTTAAGTGTTTCTGACAACTACAAAAAAAGATTTGAGGGTTATGGATGGTTCTTTCAAGAAATCAACGGTCATAATTATAAACAAATTTCCAATGCAATTAAAAAAGCTACTAGGTCAAAAAAACCATCAATAATTTCTTGTAAAACTATTATAGGATTTGGCTCACCGAATAAATCTGGAAAAGCATCATCTCATGGTGCCCCTCTAGGAGATGATGAGATAAAATTGGTCAGAAAAAAACTTGGATGGAAACATGAGCCTTTTGAAATTCCTGAAGAAATAATGCATTCTTGGAGACAAATAGGTGAAAAAGGAGAAGAGCTTGAAAAAAAATGGAATGATATTTTGAATAAAAAAGATAATCAAACTAAAGAAGAATTTGAAAGATTGTCTAAAGGAGAGTTTCCTATAAATCTAGATAAGTTACTGGGAGATGAAAAATTAAAATTTTTTCAAACAAAACCAAAAATGGCAACGAGACAATGTTCTTCCTCTGTTATAAGCACCATATCAAATATTTTACCAGAGTTAATTGGCGGATCTGCAGATCTTAGTGGATCAAATAACACTAAAACTGAGAATTCAAAGATTATCAATTCAAAAAATTTTTTAGGAAATTATATCCACTACGGTGTTAGAGAACATGCCATGGGAGCAGCCATGAATGGAATAGCTTTATACGGTGGACTAATTCCCTTTGGTGGAACTTTTCTTATTTTTTCTGATTATCTAAAACCTTCATTGAGATTAT
>CAZUWS010000008.1:0-11001 GCA_964624295.1 uncultured Candidatus Pelagibacter sp.
CAAAAAAATAAAAAAACAAGTATTCACGAAGAAAATTTTCCAGAAATTCCTGATAGTTGGAAAAATGATGATTTGTCTAAAAAATGGGAAAAACTATTGAAAGTAAGGCAACAGGTTAACATCGCAATAGAAGAAAAGAGATCAAGTAAAATAATTGGATCAAGTTTAGAAGCAGATGTTGAAATTACCTTGCCAAAATCAGAGTTTGATATTTTAAAAGAAATAGATGCAAAAGAATTATTTATTACATCCAACGTGAGTCAAAATATTTTAAAAGATAAAAAAAGCGAGATATCTGTAACTGTAAAAAAAGCCAAAGGCACAAAATGTTCTAGATGTTGGAAAATTGTTGAAAAAGTTAAGGAAGGCAAATGTTTTAGATGCAGTTCAATAAAATAAAATTTAAAAAAATTGATATTTACAGTTTTTTTCTAATACTTTCTGTTTTTGTCTTGGATCGATTGACAAAAGCGTATGTTATAAAATTAATAGAAAACAATGAGAAAGAATTATTTATTAATGATTTTTTAAATATTACTTTGAATTGGAACAGGGGAATAGGCTTTGGTTTATTGAGTTTTGAAGCTACTACAGTATATCACTTAATATCCGCCTTAATTTTGTTAATAATCATATATTTAATCTACTTAATGGTCAGATCTGATTCTGCTGGAAAGCTTATCATTGCACTTATAATAGGTGGTGCAGTTGGAAATTTATTTGACAGGCTGACTTATTTTGCAGTTCCAGACTTTATTGATTTTCATATTCAAACTTATCACTGGTTTACCTTTAATGTTGCTGATATTTTTATTTCTATAGGTATTTTTTTAATGATAATTAAAGAATTTTTTTTTAAAACAAGCTTATGAATTATTTCAAAAAATATTTTTTTCTTCTTTCAATTTTAATTTTTTTAAACAGTTGTGGTGGTGGTTGGTCTAATTTTAAAAAGACAATGACTGGCGAAAAAGTAACTAATACTGATGAGTTTTTAATTAAAAAAAAGGATCCTCTGGTTTTACCACCCGAATATGAAAAACTTCCATTGCCGAAAAGGAATAATAATAAAGAAAGTCAAAGTTCGGTAGAGACAGCGCTAGGCTCTTCTCAAAAAGCAAATGATAGCTCGAATACTACATCAACTTTAGAAAATACGATCTTAAAAGAATTAAGAAAAAAGTAAAAAATGATATCTGTCAAAAATGTGATTAATGAATTAATTCAAAATAATAATAATCTTTTTAAATCTTTTTTATCAGGTCCAAGTTATCACTATAAATTTGAAGGCATTAAAGATTTTAAAAAATTCCAGACAGTGATTATAATTGGAATGGGAGGCTCAATTCTTGGAGCTAAGGCTATATATTCTTTTTTAAAATATAAAATTAAAAAAGAATTTATTTTTGTAGACAATCTAGACGAAGGTTTTCTAAAGAAAATTAAAAAAGAATATAACCTATCAAAAAGCCTTTTTTTAATTGTTTCGAAATCAGGAAACACAAATGAAACGATTATAAATTTAAGCTATTTCAAATCTTTTTTAAAAAAATCAAATACTATAGTTGTGGCTGAGAATAAAAATAATTTTTTAAGTAGTTTTGCAAAAAATAATGAATTCACTTTTATTAAACATAATCCATTTATTGGAGGCAGATATTCTGTTTTTTCAGAGGTGGGAATGTTACCTGCTTATTTGATGGGATTAAAACCAGAAAATTTTAAAAAAAATTTAAGTAAATTAATAAATAATAGAATTTTTTTATCAAATTCCATCAAGCAAATCTCAAAATTAAATATTAAAAAATCTAAGACATTAATTTTTTTTAATTATGTACCAGAGCTAAACGATTTTTTATTTTGGTCTCAACAACTTTTAGCAGAAAGTTTGGGAAAAAATCAGAAAGGGTTTATACCAGTGATCTCTAATGCTCCCAAAGATCATCACAGTTTATTACAGTTATACCTGGATGGGCCAAAGAACAAAATTTTTTATGTTTTTAGTTCAAAAGAAAAAAACAGCATGAAAATCAATTCCAATTTTTTTGGAAAAAAAATGAAACATTTAATTAAAAAAAAGTATCATGACGTTAAGTTGTCACAAAAAAATGCTTTTATAGAAACCTTGAAAGAAAAGAAGATTCCTTTCAGAGAGATAATTATTAAAAGGTTTGACGAAGATACCATTGGTAAATTATTTTTTTCATTAATTTTTGAAACCATAGTTCTAGCCAAGATGATGAATATAAATCCTTTTGATCAGCCGGCAGTTGAAAAAGTTAAGATTTTGACAAAAAATTTTTTAAATTCAAAAAAATTTTAAAAAGAAAATTTCTGAACGACCATAAACTCTATTTTCAATGATATTCAGACTCTCTATTAGATTATCACTAGAGCCTTTTTCTCTATGCAATATTACAATGTGTTTTTTATTAAAAATGTCTTTTTTTTTCATTACTTCAATAATTTCTATATATTCCTCATTATTGTAAGGAGGGTCTAAAAAAACTATATCAATTTTTTTTTTAAGTTTTATATCTTTAACAAATTTTAAAACATTCATAGAATAGATTTTTGCCTGATCCTCAAGATTTAAATTTTTAACATTTTTCTTTAAATTTATTAAAGCATCTTCATCTTTTTCCACAAAAAAAGTTTGCGAGGCTTCTCTAGACAAACACTCAAGACCAAACGAACCTATACCTGCGTATAAATCTACAATAGAAGAATTTTTTATTTTAATCTCAATATTATTTGAGTGCTCCAGTATATTGAAAATATTTTCTCTGACACTATCTTTTAAAGGTCTGGTTTTTAAATTTTTGGGAAAATAAAGTTTTTTGTTTCTAAATTTACCGCTGATTATCCTCATTTTTTTTTATTGCTCTCCAACCTATATCTTTTCTATAAAATCCATCAGTCCAGTTTATTTTTTTTAACTTTATTAAAGATTTATTTCTTGCTTCAATTAAATCTTTTCCTAATGCCGTAATATTTAATACTCTTCCGCCATTTGAAAATATTTTTTTATTTTTTTCATAGGTACCTGCATGAAAAATTTGATTATTTTGATCAGACACAATTCCAGACAAATTTTTTATCTCGCTATTTTTAACATAATTGCCAGGATAACCTTTTGCACACAAAACAATCGTAACACAATTATTATTGCTCCATTCAATTTTTAGATTGCTTAGTTTATCTTTAGTAGCGGAATCTATGATTTCCAGCAGATCTGTTTTTAACCTCATCATCAGAACCTGACACTCTGGATCTCCCATTCTAATATTATACTCAATCAGGTATGGCTCTCCTTTAGAAATCATTAGACCGGCGTAAAGAAATCCTCTATACGGATGCCCTTGAGATTCCATTGCTTTTAATGTTGGATTTATAATTTTTTTTTTAATTTTTTCTTCAAGTTTATTAGTGAGTAAACTGGAGGGAGAGTATGCGCCCATACCACCAGTGTTAGGACCCGTATCTCCTTCACCAACTTTTTTGTGATCTTGGGCTGATCCAAAAAATTGACAGGAATTCTTATCCACTATAGAAAAATAGCTCAACTCTTCTCCTTCAAGAAATTCTTCCAAAACCACCTTTTTAGAAGATTTATATTTTCCACCTAGAATTTCTTTAATCTTTTCTTTGGCTTCCTCGATAGACTTGCAAATTGTTACTCCCTTTCCAGCAGCTAAACCGTCAGCTTTTACTACTATAGGAATTTTGTTTTGTATTAAAAAATTAACAGCACTGTCAAAGTCTTCGAACACTCCAAATTTTGCTGTAGGAATGTTATTTTTTTTACACAAATCTTTCATAAATGCTTTAGACCCTTCTAATTGTGACGCAAATTTATCAGGACCCAAAACTCTTGTTCCTTTTTCGTTTAAAAATTCTACAATACCATTGACCAGAGGCTCCTCCGGTCCCACAACAACAATATCGATGTTATGATTTTTGATTATTCTATAAACTTCATTAAAATCTGAGATATTAACGTTAATATTTTCAGCTACTTTTTTTGTACCTGCATTTCCAGGGATGCAGATTAGTTTTTTGATTTTTGTTGACTGCTTTAATTTATAGCAGATCGAGTGTTCTCGACCCCCACTTCCTATAACAGCTAAATTCATATACTATAGATATATCAATGGCTAAGTTAGCATGAACGGAATTAAAGCAAAACTTAAATTTCAGGCAAATACTTTTGAGATTATCGAAGAAGGGGACCATGTGGTATGTGCTGTTTCAGGAAAAAACATACCACTTAATGAACTCACTTATTGGAATGTTGAACTACAAGAAGCTTATTATTCGCCCAAAGAAGCCAAGATAAGATTTGAGCAAATAAAATCAAAAAAATAATTATTTCCACCTACCATGAGTCCAAATCCATTGCCCCGGATTTCTCAATATCATTTTTTCAATTATCTGATTGATTTTTATTGTTATAGTTTTTTTATCATTTTCTAAGTCACCTGTTTTATTTATTTCAATTGGGTTTAAAATTTCCATTTTAAAAAAATTATCTTTATTTCTCTCTAGATAAACCGGAATAATGTCACAATCAAATTTCAAAGCTAATTGTGCTGGCAAAGTTGTTGTATGTGCTGATTTATTAAAAAAAGGGTATCGTTCGGACTCACCAAGTCTTTGGTCAACCATTAATGCAATACTATGTTTTTTTTTCATATATCCGATCACTTCTTTAGTTCCGGGCAAACCTTTTTTTATTTGATTTTTACAGATATATTTTTTTCTAATAAAAACCATATAAGGATTTATTAAAAAATTATTTAAAGGTCTATAAATCGCGGCTAAATCTATATTGTTTTTCTCTAACTCCATAGCCATTAGCTCAAAATTAGCAAAGTGACCCGATACAAAGACAGCTGGTCTGCCAGATTTTATTACTTGATCAAGAATTTCCTTTCCAGAAATACTGATATGTGGTTTTGAGAATTTATTTAAACGAAATTTTTTTAGGTATATATATTCTGCAAAAATTAAACCATAATTTTTCCACATAGATTTTATTATAATTTCTACTTTCTCATCGGCTATATTGTTTAGCGCATTAGAGATATTTTCTTTTATCAATTTTTTTGATCTAAAAAAAACGCCTATATTTAAAAAAAGATAAGAGGAGATTTTTCTTGATAAATTCAATCCTATGAGTTTCATTAAAAAGAATAGTGAATAGATAAAAATAGCCTCAATAATATACTTGATTATTTTCATTTTATGAGTTTTTTAATTCTATTTTTAAAACCTTCTTCATCTTGCAATTTTAATTCTATTCGAATGTGATCAAATTTTTTTCTAACAAAGGAGTTGATTCTGAGAAAATCTTTCTCAGTTGTAATTAATTTTGCTTTATATAGATTTTCCAATTTATTTAAATCCTCCAGATCTTTTTCGCTATACTGATAATGATCAGGGTAATCTATTTCTTTTACCACATTCAAGTGTTTTGCTTTTAAGAAATCAAAAAAGTTTTCAGGATTGCCTATACCCGCAAATGCTACTAGTTTTTTATTTTTAAAATTTTCTATATTTCTTGAATAATAGTCATAGTAAAAAAAATCTAGTTTAGGATTGTATTTTTTTAGTTTTTGTTCAAATTCTAAATTTTTATTTCCATTAATCAGAATAATTTGACAATTTTTTAATGCCACCAACCCTTCTCTAAGCGGACCAGAGGGAATAAGATGTCCATTTCCTATTTTTTGCTTACCGTGAAAGCAAATAATACTTAAATTTTTTTTTATACTTAAATCTTGATATCCATCGTCTAGTACTGCAAAATTAAATTTTTTTTCTATTGCCTCATTAATTGCATCAGTTCTTTTTTTTGATACTAAAATTTTATTATACTTTTTTATCAGTGATATTTCGTCATTATGGTTTTTATAATTTTTTTTTATTATTACAGGATTTTGATTATACTCTTTTAAAATTTTACAAATTTTTAATGATATTGGAGTCTTTCCAGTTCCTCCAACATATATATTTCCAACACATATTATGGGAATCGAAAATTCTTTTTGATTGGAATTTATATTTTTTAGATAGACAATTAATCTGTAAAACAGGGATATAGGGAACAATAATACTGATAAAACAGTAAAATAATTTTGGTCCCAAAATTTAGGTTTTAATATTTTCATTTGATAAATGTATTGTATTCATTGATTACATTGTCAAAAATTTTATTGCTATAAACATTTAATTTTTTTATTTTTTCATTATCTGTTTTTAAATCTGTTTCAAAATTTTTTATTAATTTGTTAGCTAAATTTTCAGGATTTTTAATCTCTTCCGATAATTTAGATTCATCCAAAAATTGATAAATTTCTCTAAAGTTATAAACATATGGTCCGTGGTATATATGACAACCCATTTTTGCAGCGTCTATAGGATTCTGTCCACCGCTATTTTCAAATTTTTTAAGCATAGATTTTCCTATAAATATTTGTTTAAAATATTTTAAATATTTTGTAACAGCTCCATAATAGTTAACTAAAACAATATCAGCTGAACTATTAATAGGATCTTTTTCTTTCTTTATCTGAACTTTAAAACCTAAATCTCTTAAGTTTGAATAAATGCTATTTATTCGGTGAATATGTCTGGGTATTATAATGGTCAAAATATCTCCTTGTGATTTTTTGGCGATACTGTGAGCCTTGCCACACAAATCTTCTTCATTTGAATGTGTGCTTACAGCACACCAGATTTTTTTGTTTGCGATTGATTTAAATTGCTCATCTTCTTCTTTTTGATTTTCTACAACAGAACAAAATTTTATATTACCAAAAAATTTTATATTTTTTGCACCTAAAATATTTAAATAATCAGATGTATCTTTGCTTGAAGATATGCAAAGTGAAAAAGATCCAAATATTTTATTGGAAAGTGTCCCCACTTTTTTCCATCTAAGAAAGCTTTTTTTTGTTATTCGCGCATTGAGTAGTATAAGAGGGATCTTCTCTTCCTTAATTTTCAAAATAAAATTTGGCCAGATTTCAGAATCTACAAATGAAGCAATATCAGGCCTCCAATTTTTGAAAAAATTGTTAATTAAAAATTTAAAATCATATGGCAAGAACTGATGGACAACTCTATTGTTAGAACCGTATTTTTTTTCCAGTTCATTGAAAGAAGTTAAAGTTACTGTTGTAATCAAAAAATTATTTTTTACATTTTGCTTTAAATAAAAATCAATTACTGGCAAAATACTTCTAAATTCACCTATGCTAGCTACATGAAACCAGAATAAAAATCCTTCGGGTCTTTTAAAATTATTAATAAAAATTTTTTCTTTGTATTTTGTTTGGTGTTCTTTTTTAATCAATCTTCTAAAGAAAATTAAAAATATATAAGGAATATAGAAAAGTGTTATTAAAAAATTGTAAAAAATTTTTAGCATATCTAATGCATTATTTGTTTTCTATAAAGACTCTCGTACTCCTTTGAAGTTTTTAATAGCTCATTATGAGTTCCAGATTGGAGAACTTTTCCTTCTTTCATAACGATAATTTTGTTTGCTTTATTTATAGTTGATAATCTATGAGCTATAACCAGAGTTGTTCTGTTCTTGGTTAAATTAAATATTGCATTCTGAACTTTTTCTTCGGACTCAGCATCCAAAGAAGAAGTTGCTTCATCTAACAATATTATAGGAGAGTTTTTTAGTATAGCTCTAGCTATTGATAATCTCTGTTTTTGTCCACCAGATAGACGAATACCATTTTCTCCAATTAAAGTTTTATACTTTTCCGGTAACTTTTCGATGAAGTCATCAGCAGCAGCAAGTTTGCATGCTTCTTTTATTTCACTATCTTTTGCGTCTAGATTTGCATATTTAATATTATTTTCAATACTATCATCAAAAAGAATCACATCCTGACTGACTAATGATATTTTTTTTCTTAGCGAATTTAGTGAAACTTTATTAATTTCTTGGCCATCAATATATATTTTTCCTGCTTGTGGGTCATAAAATCTTGGTATTAAGTTTAATATCGTGCTTTTACCAGCGCCACTATGACCAACAAGTGCAGTAATTTTTTCTCCCTCAATATCAACATCTATATCTTGAATAGCTCTTTCTTTGCTAGTCTTGTATTGAAAACTTACATTTTTAAATTTTATGTTCGAATTTTTAACTTTTAGTTCTGGAAGGGAATTTTCATTTTTAATATCAATTTGTTTATCTATTATTTTAAAAATTCTTTCCGCAGCAGCAGCCCCCTGGTAGAAAAGCATATTGATAGTAGCCAACGACCTTACTGGTTGATAAGCAAGCATCATAGCTGCAAGAAATGAAAAAAAGTTATTTATTCCAATCTCTCCTTGAGCAATTAAAATTCCTGAGTAATAAATAAAACCTGCAATCATAAATCCAGTCAAAGTTTCCATAATTGGTGCGGCTCTAATTTGAATTTTTCCAATTTTAATTTGAGTATCTGTTAAATGTTTGATTGCTTCTGCGCTTCTATTTTTTTCATAATCTTCTCTTTGGTAAATCTTAATTATTTTAGAGCCTCTTAAAATTTCTGATATTAAAGTGGTAAAATTTCCAGAGGAGATAACGCTAGCGGTAGCAGCTTTGCCCATTCTTTTTCCAAGGGATTTAGCAACTATGGCAGCAAGCGGCATCATTATTAGGGAAAATATTGCTAGCTTCCAATTTTGATAAAACATTACTGTAACTAAAGCAATAAGCGTTAGACTATCTTTCATAATATTTAAAATTCCTGTGCTAACTAATTCTTGAACCATTGTAACGTCATAAAGAAATGTAGAAATATATTTTCCGGTATGTTTAGACTCAACAGTCTGAGAATCTGACAATAAAATATTATTTGCCATTTTATCTTGAAGAGCTTGTTTTATTCTGTTTCCAACAACAATAACGATTAGTCTTGCAAAATATAAAGATATACCTTTGCCCGCAAAGGCCAGAACTACTAAAACTGGAATAAAGAGAGCATAAGTTCTATCTTGATCAATAAATATTTTTTTTACTGCCGGATCTAGTAACCAAGCTATGGCAGAAGTAGAACCCGCAACAATTACTGATAAAATTAAAGCAACAAGTATTCTTCCTAAATATTTTTTTGTGTATTCTCTGTACAGTCTTTTTATAATAATTATGACTTCTTTTATTTTCATTAAATTTCAATAGCTGATAAAAAAATACTTAGAAAAACCATTAGACCAGATAAATTGTTTAGTTTGAAAGCCTTTAAACAACTAGAGGAGTTCTTGGGATTAAAAATTTTGATCTGGTAAAATAGAGTCACCACAAACAATATTAAAAAAATAAATGAATAGTAAATTTTTAAATTTATCATTACAAAAATTATCGCAACTGAACTTATCAAATAACAACTTATTACAAATAAGTTAAGACTATTTTTAAATTTAATTGCTGTAGATTTTACTCCTATTACTTCATCTTCCGAAATATCTTGTACACCATAAATCGTGTCATACCCTAGTGTCCAAAATATGGCCCCCACATAAAGAAGTATTGGTAAATAAGAGATTTGATTTGTTGCGGCAGCGTAAGCCATGACTATCCCCCAATTAAATGTAAAACCCAGAAATAATTGAGGCCAATAAGTGTATCGTTTCATAAACGGATAAGAAAATGCAAATATCATAGAAAATATTCCAAGGCATATAGTTAAAAAGTTAAACTGAATCAAAATGAAAAAGGCCAACGAGCATAATATTAAAACATAAATCCAGGCAACACTTTTGCTTAATGAACCAGAAGCAATAGGCCTGTCTTTTGTTCTAGAAACTTTTTTATCTATTTTTTCATCAACAATATCATTTACTATGCACCCAGCACTTCTCATTAAAACTGATCCACAGAAAAAAAGAATTAAATAATAAAAAAATATATCAAGATCTCTTTCAAAATATAAAGCCAGTGACAAACCCCATGAACAAGGCCAGAATAATAAAAGAAAACCAGTGGGTTTATTTAGCCTTGTGACATTGATGAAATTTTTAAGATGTAAGGACATTATTAGTTCTTGTAAATATCAAACACTAAATACATAATCAATTTGATTCGATATGAATATAGATTACACGGTAGCAGCATTAATGTTTCCAGCTATGGCTCTTATCATGGGAGTTTATAATACTAGGTTTCATACTTTAAGTGCTCTAATCAGAAAGCTTCATGATGAATATGTATTTCAAAAACACATACCGCCAGAGTGGAAAAAACAGCTTAAAAATTTAAGTCGTAGAAGTGTTAATCTAAAGTATGCAATTGGTTCAGCCGGATTAGCTTTTCTTTTTGATATGCTAACAGTCTTCGCTTTATATTTAGATTTGATTTTTTATGCTAGATTGATATTTGGTCTGTGTTGTCTGTCTTTGTTTTTGTCTATAGTTCTTTATCTTGGAGAAATTTTTGTTTCAACAAGAGCCTTAAAACTACATTTATCTGATATGAAAATAGATGAGGATTAATTTTTATGAAAATTAACGCTGTCAGAGCCTTTATAATCGCATCTATAGTAATAATTCTTTTGTATGCATTAGGTTTGTTTTTGCCTATTATAATGACTTCAAGTTAATTATGTTTAGCAAACCCATCATACTTATAATTATATTAATTCTATTACTGGCATTTTACCTTGTTATTAGATTGGGTGCTGGGAATAAAAAAGATATAAAAGATTCAAAAAATCTAACCAGATATCTTTCTGGAGTAAGAATATTAATAATTATATTAGCGTTCGTCGGTTTAATTTTGTGGTTTATTCTTTAAGTTTTTAGAATAAACCAGCTTTCCAAGTTTAATCTTTTCTTCATATGACTGCTTAAAAGTTTTAAGTTGGGACTCACTCATTCTAGTTTTAAGAATATTTAAATTTTTCTCTTTCCATAAATCTGTTGTATCTGGATTTTTCCATATTTTTTTTTCTTCGTCTGTTCTAGCACAACCATAACAAAAACCTGTAG
>CAZUWS010000009.1:0-10932 GCA_964624295.1 uncultured Candidatus Pelagibacter sp.
CGAATAGCAATATAGAGAATCTTTCCTTTGTTTATAATTTAAAAAAAAATTTTGGAATTAGTAATAAGAATTTTTTTTCAGCATTAGAGAAATTTAAAGGCCTACCACATAGACAGGAAATGTTCTTCAGGAAAAAAAATACATATTTTATAAATGATTCTAAAGCAACAAGTTTTGAAGCTACTAAGGATTGTCTTATGAATTATAAAAACATAATTTGGATTGTGGGTGGTCTAAAAAAGCAGGGTGACAAGTTTTACTTAAATCGCATTAAAAAGAACATATCAAAGGCTTTTATTATTGGAAAAGACAGAATATTTTTCAAAAAACAATTAAACAAAAAAATCAACTTTAGAGAAACAACTGATCTGAAAAAGTCAGTCGAATATATTTTTGAAGAGATACGACTAATGAATCTTACGAAAAAAAATAAAGACAAAATATTTGTTATCTTAAGTCCTGCAAGTGCATCTTATGATCAATTTAAAAATTTTGAAGATAGAGGTAATAAATTCAAAACACTAGTTAAAAACTATGCAAAAAAATATTTTTGAAAATTTTTCTATTAGGTATTTGAATACTAAAAAATATTGGAGAAATGTAGACAAACAAATTTTAGCAGGATTTACTTTGTTATTTATTCTTGGTGTATTTTTCTCTTTTTCTTCCACTTCAATCTTAGCTGATGAGAGATTAGATAGAGAATATTATTCTTTCTTTCAAAAACATTTCTTATATGCGTTTGTATCTTTCAGTTTAATGATTTTTATATCTTTGCTCAATAATCAGTTAGTTAATAGGATAATACTTCCTTGCTTTTTACTTTTCCTTATAACTTTAGCTCTTGTACCTTTAATTGGAATTGAGGTTAAGGGAGCAAAAAGATGGCTTAATCTTTATTTTTTTAACTTTCAACCAATTGAATTTATAAAACCCTTTTTTATTCTTCTTGCTTCACAAATTATTAGTTCAAATCGCATAAAAAACTTAAATTTTTCACACGCAATATCTTTTTTATTATTATCAGTTATTATTATTTTTTTAGTTGAGCAACCAGACTTAGGACAATCAGTATTAATATTTTGTACTTGGCTTTCATTAATTTTTGTATCAGGTATGAATATTTATTTTCTTGTTGTGCTTTTTATTATAGTTATTCTAGCTTTTTTTAGTTTAATAACTTTAGCTCCAGAAAAATTTGATTACATTGTAAACAGAATCGCATCTTTTTTAGATCCATCCAAAGGTGATAATTTCCAGTCACAAAAAGCAATTGACGCCATAAGACAAGGTGGCATTAAAGGACAAGGAATGGGAGAAGGAATATTAAAAGAGTCAGTTCCAGAGGCTCATACTGATTATATTATCGCAGTTATTAGCGAAGAGTTTGGGTCAATAATCTCTATACTTATAATTTCAATTTTTCTTTTTATTGCCTTTCGTATAACTAAGGTAATTATTAATTCAACAAATAATTTTTATAAAATATCTCTCTGTGGCCTTGTTTCACTGTTAATTTTTCAGACATTTATTCATGTTGGAGTTAATGCAAACTTGCTTCCCACAACAGGTATGACCCTTCCGTTTTTGAGTTATGGTGGTTCTTCTTTAATTTCAAGCGGAATAGTTGCTGGAATAATTTTAAATTATACATCTTTAGGGGTAAAAAATTAAATGAAAGAAAACAAAAAAACTATTGTTATAGCAACAGGTGGTACGGGAGGTCATATTTTTCCATCAGTTAGTTTGTCTAGCTTTTTAAGTGATGAATATCACGTAGAATTTATTACAGACGAAAGAGGTCTTAAATATTTGGGTTCTCAGAAAAATTTAAAAGTTAATGTAGCCAGCTCAAGTAGAATTTTTAGTAAAAATGTATTTAAAATTTTTATGAATTTGATCAAAATATTTTTTTCTATTATTTCTTCTCTAAAGCTTCTGATTAAATTAAAGCCAAAGTTAGTAGTAGGTGTGGGTGGTTATTCTTCATTTGCAGTTTGTTTGTCAGCATATCTTTTGAGAATTCCAATATTAATTTACGAACCTAATTTAGTCATTGGTAGAGCAAATAGATTTCTTTTACCTTTATCTAAAAAAATATTGGTATCAACAGAAAACATTGAAGGTATAAGAAAAAAATATAAAAATAAGATGTTTTTTTCCGGGTATTTACTTAGAAAAGAGATTTTAGATCTAAAGAAAAAAAAATCTGAAATTACTGAAAAAGAATTATCAATTTTAATTATGGGCGGTAGTCAGTCAGCAAAAGTTTTTGGTGAACAATTGCCAGAGGTTATTAAAAAATGTACTGATAATGGAATTAAATTTAATATTTACCAACAGTGTTTAGATGGTCAGAAAAATGAATTAAATAAAATCTATAGGGGATTGAATTTAAAATTTGAGTTATTTACTTTTGCAAATGACTTGTCAAAATATTACGAAAAAGTCGATCTTGCAATTACCAGATCAGGCGCTTCTTCATTAGCAGAATTGGTTAATTCAAATATACCATTTATCGCAATACCATTGCCTTCTTCAACTGACAATCATCAATTAAAAAACGCGATACACTTTGAGAACAAAGGTTATTGTTTTTTATTGGAGCAGAAATATATCTTTGAAAAACTATTTGAAATGCTTAAAGATCTAAATACGGACAGAAATAAACTGATTTTACTAAAAGAAAAAATGAAAAAATATTCAGATAGCGAAGCTTTTGTTAAAACCAATAAATTAATCAGGGGAATTTTAAATGAATAAATCTAAAATAGGACCCAGGGAAAGAATTCATTTTGTTGGTATTGGAGGCATAGGAATGAGCGGGTTAGCACAAGTTATGAAAGATATGGGTTTTAATGTACAGGGAAGTGATCTGGTTAACAGTAAAAATATAGAAAGATGTAAAAAAAATGGAATTAAAGTTTTTACAAAACATAATAGAAAGAACATTAAAAATTCAACGATTATTGTAAGATCATCAGCAGTAAGGAATAACAATCCAGAAATCAAAGCTGCAAAAAGTAGAAAATTAACAATTTTAAAAAGAGCAGAAATGTTAGCTCACGTTGTTTCATTAAAGAAAAATATAGTGATAACAGGATCTCATGGAAAGACCACGACAACATCATTAATTTCAAGAATACTTTATGAAGCTAGATTAGATCCAACCATCATAAATGGTGGGGTAATAAATTCTATCAAAGGTCCTGCCAGATTGGGAAAAGGAGATTGGGCTGTCCTAGAAGCCGATGAATCAGACGGTAGCTTTTTAAATCTACCCATCAACTATTCTGTAGTAACAAATATCGACAGAGAGCATATTGATTTTTATAAAAGTTTTGAGAATTTAAAGAAATCATTTTTAAAATTTTTAAATAGAACACCAACAATAGGAAAAGCTTTTTTGTGTGTAGATGACAAAGAAACAAAAAAAATAATTCCAAGAATTAAAAACAAAAATTTTTTAACTTATGGTTTTTCCAAAGAAGCAAACTTTAAAATTTTTAATACCATATATAAAAAAGATTATTCAATGTTTGATTTAAAAATATCTATTAGAGGTTTAAAAAAAACTGTCATCAGAAAGATAAAACTAAATCTGATTGGTCCCCACAACGTTCTAAATTCCGCAAGTGCCATAGCTTTATGTTTGCATATCGGTATAGATATAGACGTTATAAAGAATGCATTGAGGAAATTTACTGGTATACAGAGAAGACTTACAAAAGTTTTTGAGGTTAGCGGAAAAGAGTTTTTCGATGATTATGCTCATCATCCTACTGAAATCAGATCTGTACTAAAGAGCGTAAGAATGACCTATGTTAATAGAAAGATTGTTTCTGTTTTCCAACCACATAGATATTCTAGGTTAAAACTTTTGAAAAAGGATTTTACTTACTCTTTTAAAGATTCAAATTTAGTTATTTTGTGTCCGGTTTATCCAGCCGGAGAAAAAATTAATAAAGAATATGATGAAATTGATTTTGCAAGATTGATTTCAAAAAATTCTAGAGTTCAAGTAATAATAATTAAAAACGAACAAGATCTTAGAAAGTTTTTTAAAAAAAATTTAATAAGCAATGAGCTAGTATTGTGTATGGGGGCAGGCTCTATTTCAAAATGGATAAGAGAGATGGTTTTATAAAATGGATAAAACAATTTTAAATAATGAGAATTTAAACAAATACAACTGGTTTAATCTTGGAGGTCCAGCTAAAATTTTTTTTAAACCTAAATCTCTATTAGACATAAAAAAATTTTTAGAAAATAATAATAATAGGAACAAAAAGATTCATATTTTGGGGGCTGGTTCGAATACTCTTTTTAGAGACGGTGGTTTTGATGGAATCGTAATTAAGCTAGGAAAAGAATTTGCTTATACAAAAATACTTAGTGACGGAAATATAGAGGTTGGAGCAGCTACTCCAGATAAAAAAATTGCAGATTTTGCTATAGAAAACTCTATAACGGGACTTGAATTTCTATCTTGTATACCAGGCACCATTGGTGGAGCAATTATTATGAATAGCGGTTGCTACGGTCAGGATATATCCCAGTCGGTTATATCTATTGAAGGATTAACACTTAATGGCAAATTAAAATCGTTGAATAGAGATCAAATTAATTTTTTTTATAGGGGTAGTAATTTTGGTGAAAATTTAATTATTTTAAGTGTAAAATTAAAAGGTAATCAAGATACAAAGGAAAAAATTGAAAAAAAACAAAATGAATTTTTGAATCAAAAAAGAAAAAGTCAACCAACCAATGTGAAAACTTGTGGAAGCACATTTAAAAATCCTAGTAATAAAAAAGCCTGGGAATTAATTAAAATGTCAGGCTGTTCTAATCTAAGTATTGGAGGAGCGAGACTATCAGAACAGCACTGTAATTTTTTTTTAAATAATGGAAAAGCAAAATCTTCAGATATCGAAATGTTAATTGAGGAGGTAAGAAATCAGGTTTTTTTAAAGACAGGTGTTAAATTAGATCTAGAAATAAAAATAGTTGGGAAAAAATAAAATTGTCTAAAAAAAAAAGAATTCTTGTTGTTTTAGGAGGAAACTCCAGGGAAAGAAAAGTTAGTTTAGAGACAGGAAAATCTTGTATTAAAGCTCTAAAAAAAGCAGGCTATAAAATACTAAAATTTGATCCAAAATTTTCTTCTATCACACAAGTTAAACAGAATAATGCAGACGTAATATTTAATGCGCTTCATGGTAAAGAAGGTGAAGATGGAAAGATCCAAAGCTTTTTTGAATATATAGGAATACCTTATACCCATTCAGGTGTTTTATCCTCTATGATTGCAATGAATAAATATTTTTCTAAGCAATTATTTATTAAAAATAAAATAAAAACACCAAATTATTTCTATTTAAATATAAAAGATTTTTTTAGTGTAAACTTGAAGAGAGAAATAAAAAAAAACAAACTTAAGTATCCAATAGTAATAAAGCCGAACGATGAAGGATCAAGCATTGGTGTAAAGATTTGCAAAACATATGCATCTCTGAAACATAATTTTAATATTCTAAAAAAAGATTACGATAATTTAATATTCGAAACGTTTATTCCAGGAAAAGAAATTCAAGTTGCTGTAATTGGAGGTAAATCAATAGGTGCCATAGAACTTCGACCAAGAAGAGAATTTTATGATTATGCTGCCAAATATAAAAAATCATCAAAAACTTTACATGTAATGCCGGCTGAAATTTCAACAAAGAAATATAGGGAAGTTTTACAAATAGCCAAAAAGGCTAACAAAGTTTTAAAATGTAGAGGAGCAGTAAGATGTGATTTTAGATTTCATAAAGATAAATTTTTTCTTTTAGAAGTTAATACCCAGCCAGGCATGACGAGCTTGTCATTAGTTCCGGAAATAGCACAATACGCTAAAATTTCATTTACTAAATTGGTAAAATGGATAGTTGAAGACGCAAGCTTAAATAGATGAAAAAAAAAAATATTTTTTTATGGGTATTATTATTTATTTTTCTCACTACATATAATTTTAATTTAAAAAATGGTCCAATCGATTCATTTTTTCATATCAAAAAAGTAGAAGTTAATGGTATTAAAAATGGAAATATTGATGAGATTCAAGATAGACTAAAAATATTTAATGAAGAAAATATAATAACAGTAGACCAAAAAAAAATTATTACAGCGATTGCCGATTTAAATTTTGTTAAAAATATAAAAATAAAAAAAATTTACCCAAACAAAATAAAGATAACAATAGACGAACATAGTCCTATTGGTATTTTTGTAGATAATAAAAATAAATATGTTTTAGTTGAAAATGGAAAAATAATAAAAAATTATAAAGAAGAATTTGAATACTTGCCATTTATATACGGAAAAAACGCAAATAAAAATTTTCCTCTATTTTACAAGGTTCTTCAAGATTCTAATTTTGAAATAAATACAGTTGATCATTTTAAATATTTCGAATCTGATAGATGGGATATATTTTTAAAAGATGGTAAGTTGATAAAACTACCATCAGATCATGATAGAAAAGCAGAATCGATAAAAAAGTTTTTATCTGTATATAAAAAAGAAAAATTTAAAAGATTTAAAGTATTTGATTTTAGAGTAAAGAATCAACTAATAATAAAGTAGGAGTAAATTATGGAAGAAAAACTAATAATTGAAATAGATGATGATAAAATTAAATATGCAGTTTTTCAGATAGATGAAAAACTTGATTATGAACTTATAAGTAAAAAAATTTCTTATAATGCTGGAATTAAGAAAGGAAAAATTTCTGACTTTGATTACACAGCTAAAATAATTAATGATGATTTGCATGGTATAGAAAAAGAGGTTGATAAAGTTTTTAATAGCATTTCAGTAATTTTAAATCAGAATGATGTTTTTTGTACTAATCTTACTGGTTTTAAAAAACTAAACGGATCAAAAGTTGAAAAGAGAGATTTAGATTATATATTAAATGAGGCAAAAAGTTCTATAACCAATCACCAAGAAAAAAATTCAATACTACATATATTAAATTCTAATTTTATTTTAGATAAAACAAAACAGAACAAAATGCCTTTAAATATATTTGGTGATCACTTAAGTTTACATATGACATTTATTTTAATGCCAAATAATAATTTAAAAAATATACAAGCTATTTTTAATCATAGCGATTTAAAAGTTGAACGAATTATAAGTAGGCCATTTGTAGAAGGCATACATTTATTAAATCATAAAAAAAATTTAAAAAATTTTATAATAATTAATTTTGGAAATGAATTAAGTACTGTTTCTATTTATGAAAATTCTTCTTTGATATTTTTTAAAACTTTTCCTTTTGGTACAAACTCAATTTACGATGATATTACCCAGCTTTGTTCCTTGAAAAGAGAGGAGATTGAATTGATTATGAATGATTTAAATTTTAGTAATTTAAATGAAAATAAAAACAAATATTTAGATAAAAAATTTTTTATAAAATCAGATTTCAAAAAGTTAAGCATTGAACATATCCAAAGTATTATAGATGCTAGAGTAAAGGAAATAATAGATTATACTTATAATCAAAATGAAAATTTAAACTATTTAGAGAATAAGGTCTCCAATCTTCATCTATTTTTTGAAAATAAGAATATATACAAAAATTTAGAGAGTTCTTTTAAGAAATTCTTGAATATAAACTCTAATAAAGTTTTCTTAGAATCATCTGTAAAAGATGACCTGGGATCTTTGTTGGGAGCAGCCGAATTAATTTTTAAAGGCTGGCATAATGAAGCTATACCGTTTTCTAATAAGAAAAAGTCAATAATTTCAGGTTTTTTTGAACGTTTTTTCTAAACGAATACTGTAGCTTTTTGTAATATTAGTTGTTTTCAACCCAGTTTTTATATTCTGTATAAAATTCCCATGTGGGAAAAAAATCAAAAAACACTAAAAAGCCAGGTAAGCTTCTCTGGAATAGGCTTACATTCAGGCGCAAATGTGGATGTTACTTTGATCCCATCAAATTCCAACTCTGGAATAATTTTTAAAAGAACTGATTTAAAAAAAAATAATGAAATTATAGCTAATTTTAAGAATGTTTCTTCAGCAAAACTTTGCACAAAAATAGAAAATGATTTTGGAGCAAGCGTTTCAACTATAGAACACTTGATGGCTGCATTTTATATCTGCGGTATTGATAATTTAGTTGTAAATTTGAATGGTCCAGAAGTTCCAATAATGGATGGATCTGCAAAAGATTTTGTTAAGATTATAAAAAATTGTGGACTTAAAATTCTAGAAGGAAAAAGAAAATTTGTAAAAATTAAAAAGAAAGTAGAATTGAAGGAAGATAATAGATCAATAAATATAACTCCAACAAATAATAACTTCGAAGTTAAATTTACATTACATTATGAAAAAAGTCCTTTAATTCAAAATCAAACAAACAGTACAAATTTTAAAGAGAAAAATTTAGAGCATATCTATACTGCAAGAACTTTCTGCTTGCATGAAGACATAAAAGCAATTCAGTCTATTGGCTTAGCAAAAGGTGGTTCGTTAGACAATGCCGTTGTAGTTCAAGGAGAGAAGATTCTCAACGAAGGTGGACTTAGATCTACAAAAGAATTTGTAAATCATAAGATACTTGATTTGGCAGGAGACTTCATGCTGTCTGGTGCTAGAGTTATTGGTTCGGTAGAATGTATTCATGGAGGTCATGCTTTAACAAACGAATTTTTGAAAAAGATTTTTTCAGACAAGAGTAATTACGATGTCGTTGAGAGTGAATCTTCTTCGCGAAACGTAAGAAAAATCCTTCCTCTTCACAAGAGACTTGCTGTAAACGCTTAAATTTTAAGATCATTTTACGCGAAGTGTTTTTTTTGTTATTAATAGTAACATGCGTAAAATTTTAATTCTTCTTACTTTAGTTTTATTTCTCATTTCATGTGGTGGAAAAAAAGAAGACCAAGCACTTAAACCTCCAACAACAAACGAAGAAGCAATACAAATTTATCAAGAAGCTCTAGACGGTTTAACAAGAGGTGATTATTTATATGCTTCAAGAAAATTTAGTGAAGCAGAGGGAATGCTTAGTGAAATTGATTGGGCTGCAAAATCAGCATTAATGTCAAGTTATTGTTTGTACAATATAAATTTATATGATGAAGCTGTTTTAAACTTAGAAAGATTTTTAAAAATTTATCCAGCAAGTCCCTATGTTAGCTATGCTCATTATTTGATAGCCATAAGTTATTACGAGCAAATTTTGGATGAGGATAAAGATATACAACCACTTATTATCTCAAAGAAAAAAATAGAGTCTTATATTAAAAAATTTCCAGACACAGATTATGCGATTGACTTAAAATTTAAATTGGATCTGGTTATTAATCAACTTGCAGCAAAAGAATTATCGATCGCCAGATTTTATATTAAAAATGAAAAATGGATTCCGGCCATTAATAGACTAAAAATAATAGTGGAGGATTATGATAAAACAATATTTGTAGAAGAAGCCTTACATAGATTAGTTGAAATATACTATAAAATTGGTTTGGAAGAAGAAGCTAAAGTCGCAGCTGTTTTGTTGGGATATAATTATAATTCTAGCGAATGGTATGAAAGATCTTATAAAATATTAAATAAGAATTATGAACCAATTGACATTAAAAAAGACAGTGAAGATGAAAGTCTCATAAAAAGAACTATTAAGAAGATATTGTTTATTGATGAAAAATCAGGAAAAAATTAAAAATCTATACAAAGAAAAGGTAAAAAAGCTTTTTGATTTTAATAGAGCTTACTTTGAAAAAGATAACCCAATTGTTTCGGACTTAGAATTTGACTCTTTAAAAAAGGAGTTAATTCAATTAGCTAAAAAATATCCATTTTTAAAAAAAGTTGAAAACTTAGATAATTTAGTGGGGTTTAAACCTTCAGCTAAATTTGAAAAAGTAAAACATTCTAAACCCATGCTTTCTTTAGGTAATGCCTTTGAAAAAGAAGATATGATAGATTTTAAAAAGAAAATAAACAATTTTTTAAATAATAAATCTGAAGTTCAATTATCATCTGAGCCAAAAATTGACGGTATTTCTGCCACACTAAGATATGAAAATGGAAAACTAATTTATGGTTTGTCAAGAGGCGATGGGGTTTTCGGAGAAAACATTACGGAGAATTTAACAACCATAAAAGACATACCAAAAAGTTTAACTGACTCTCCTAAAGTTATTGAAGTTAGAGGGGAAGTTTATATAGGTAAAAAAGACTTTGAAAAATTAAAAGATAAGTTCGCTAATCCACGGAATGCTGCGGGTGGCTCTCTAAGACAAAAGAATTCAAAAGAAACTGCCAAGATACCTTTAAAATTTTTTGCTTATGGTATTGGAGAGATTATTCCACAAGTTTTTAAAAGCCAATCAGATTTACTTAAAAAACTTAAAACTTGGAGATTTCCAGTTAACTCTCATTGCAAAATAGTTAACTCTATAGACGAGGTTGAAAAAAATCATACCGATATGGAGGCTTTGAGGTCAACTTTAGATTATGACGTAGACGGTATAGTTTACAAAGTTAATGATCTTAATTTGCAGGAAAGACTTGGTTCCACATCTAACTCTCCTCGATGGGCTATTGCTTATAAATTTTCATCGGTTAAAGCTTCTTCAACAATTAGGAATATAGCCATCCAAGTTGGACGAACAGGCGCTATTACACCTGTGGCAAAAATAGATCCTATAACAGTTGGTGGAGTAGTTGTTTCTAACGCAACTTTACACAATGAAGATGAAATCAATAGAAAAGATATAAGGGTAGGAGACACTGTTACCATTCAAAGAGCTGGAGATGTAATTCCCCAAGTGCTTTCTGTTGACAAATCTAAAAGAAATAAAAATAGTAAAAAATTTATTTTTCCCGACAAGTGTCTCTGTGGTTCTCCTACAAAAAAAGAAA
>CAZUWS010000010.1:0-6256 GCA_964624295.1 uncultured Candidatus Pelagibacter sp.
CCTCTTTTAGTTGGTTCGCCAAAACATTTTTTACAAACTTCATGTTTTTTTCCACTGTACTTTCTTAAATTTTTTAAAAATTCATTCTTCTCCAGTACCTGCTGGAAAGAATTTTTTTTAATATTTCCTAGAGCTATGCTATCATCGTAGGTTAGACAGCAAGGAACTATACTACCGTCAGCTAATACCGCTAAAATTTCTGACTTACATAAAAAGGCATTGGATGGTAATTCGTAAAACTCGCTAATTCTTCTTCCATAAAAAAATGGTTTAAATTTAATTTCTATATTATCAGCTATCTTTATGCCCTTTTGATTTATATAGTCAGATAATTGAGCATTTGTTTTGATCGAATGTGGTTTATCCAAAATATCTTTAATTTTTGTTTCATTAAAATAATTAGGATCCACTTTTAACATTTGTTCGAGAAATTGAGCAAACAAATTTAGTGTATTTTTTTTATCATTAATGATTGATGGATCACCTGATTGAAGTCCCAAAATTTTTTTCAAATAATATTTGAATTTATTATCATTAAAATTACAACCTATATCTATTGTTATATTTATGTCTTCATTTTTGGCTCGTTTGCAAAAATCAAAAATAGTTTTGGAATAATTTAAAAGATCCATGTTTAAACCACGACCATCTTGGTGTTTGCCCGTCTCTATTATTTGAAGTGAAATTTTTATATCAGGTTTAAGTCTGATTAACTCATCCCTATTCTTTTCTTTATTAAGCAACAAACCGTTAGTTATAAAATAAATTTTATGTCCTAACCTTTTGGTATATTCAATAATTTCAAATATTCTACTATCTAAAAGTGGTTCATTAAATTGAGAAAATGTAATGTACTTAAATTCTTTATCTCCTGAACTAATTTGATTAATAATTTTTTTTATTTCATTCATTTCTAATGAAGAAGTCTTATCCTCTTTGAGAGGGTAAGGACAAAAACTACAAGCCATATTGCATGCAGCTTTAGTCTCAATTTGAAGTATACGAAAACCAAAATTTGATAATTTTATCTTTTCCATTTTTATTTAATCTATCTTAAAAAACTTATACATTTATTTACAGTTGTTCTTTCAAAATAATTTTTTAATAAATGTTTTCCTAAATTACTTTTTTTTTTAATACGATTTCTTCCTTTGTTTAGGTATAGCTTAATTGCTTTTTCATACTCACTTGGACTATAACAGACTTTGTACAAATCTTTTCCAGCAAAAGATCTGAGAGGATTAACAGTAAATTCGTTATTGTTTCCAATTAAAATTACCTTTTTGCCAAAGATTACTGCTTCTACACTTGCCGTACTACCGCCCGAAATAACTAGGTCAGATTCCGATAAGGATTTTTGAAAATTATTTTTATCTATTTCAAAAACTAAATTTCCCATTTCTTTTAAATTAGAAATTCTATGAGGTCTCACTCTAAACAGATAATTATTTTGTGAGAATTTTTTTTGAATTATTCTTAATATATTTGAGATATTTTTTTCCTCTTTGACGGTCCCATTTAAAATTATAAGAATTATTTTTTTCTTAGTTTTTCTTTGCTTTTTATAATTATTTGAACTAAAAAGGTATTGATTTCTAAATGCCGGAGCTGTTGAAATTTTTATACTTTTACAAAAAACTTTTACTTTTTTCTTAATATTCTTACCAATTACATTTATTTCATTTGGCAATAGATCAGTTTTCTTTTCTAAAATGGATGGTTTAAAATGTTGAACGCCATCAAAATCTGCTACATATCCCATGTATCCTTTGCTCTTCGTATTAGGAAAAAAAGTATTCTTTCCAAGATTAAATCCTCTATCTATTACTTGATTTTCATACCAATCAATAACTAGCTCAAGATCTACATCATTTTCTTGTAGTCTCTTAAAAAAATAGTAATTAATATTTGCCACAAAAGTGCTTTGACTAAAAGTATTTAATATTTTTTCACGAGAAATTAAGAAATTTATTTTATAAGAATTAAAATAAATATCCTTCTTTTTTATTCGTCCCAAATAAAAAAAGTTAAACAAAGATTTAAAATAATCTTTTAAATTTAAAAAATCAAAAAAGAAAACATAATTTTTATAACTTTTTTCAGCTATTCGAATATATTTTTTCAAAGGCCTATTAATGAGAATTGTAGGACAAAGAAAAACTTTATCTTTTGTTTTTTTATCTATCTTTTCTAAAATAGCGGAAGGATATTTGCCCCCAAAATATTGATTATTTTTAAACATATTTTTTAAAAAAAATGTCTCTATAAGTATTATTTTTTTTTGTGATATTATTTTATTTTTTCTAACCTTGCTTTTGGCTAAAGCTAAATTTAATATAAATATTAAGTTAACTATTAGATTGTAAAATATCTTTAAAAGATTTGAAAAAAATTTAAAATATTCATTCCTAACTTTTACATTAATTTCCGGATATCTGGATAAAATGGTATTTTTTAAAGCTGAGTTTTCAACTGACAATGTCTCTATCTTGTTTTTTTTTTGTATTTCATCAATTAATTTTAGATAACATAAATTTAGATATAATTTACTCTGTTGGTGATCCCGGCCAAATAGTGAGCTAAAAAACCATTTTCTGTCACCATTTGTTTGTTTAAAAATTGTATCCAGAACAGACAGAAAATTTTTCTGTGATCTAAAATAAATATTATCTAATTTTCTACAATTTTCTGGACTTAAGTTATCTAAATCCAATGAAATTTTCTTTTTCATAAAGAATATATTTTGTTAATAATAAATCTATTTTTTTTTCGTTTTTTTCTTATGTGGTAGGCAAAGTTGCGTGTGGATCGTTTTCAGCTGCAGCTCTTTCGAAGCTTATATCTTTTGTCCAATATTTTTCCATAAATTCTTTTTTTAATTCCTCATACATTTTATTTCCTTCCGGAGTATCTTCTTCTGCTTTCCTGATTTTATTCCACTTTGACTCAGGAAATCTGCAATACATATTAAATGTTCTAACCAGTCCGTTTATTTCTTTTTGGTTAAATTGAGGCATATCCATTTGTGAGCCAACTACACTAAAAGATCTTTGAATATCGTTTGGTTTTGTAAAACCAAGTTGGTCGGTCAGTTTTTTAAGAGGTGTTCCGTGAAAAGGTGTAAAGGCCTGCACAGTTCTATCGGTTGCTTTAAATGAACGATTAAGTCTTATTGTATCAAAGGCCAATTTTCTATTTTCATATGGAAAACCAATTATATTATTACAAGTTGTTCGCACACCCATATCATGTAAAAGATTCATTGAATCGGTTATAATTTGATTGGGCATATGTCTATCAATATATTTTCTTCTAAAGTCAAAATTTCCATGTTCAACACCTAAAGACATTTTATCTAGCCCCATCTTTTGGACTATCTCAATTCTCTTTTTGGTAATAGTTTCTGGTCTTGTTTGACACCAAAAAGGTAATTTAATTTCAGAATAAATATCTGCAAAAATTTCCAAATCTTTCTGTGACCAAGAAAAAAAGGTGTCTGCCCAAAAATACAAATACTCTGCTTTCATTTCATTTTTATAAAATAAAAGTTCTTTTCTCATATTTTCAAAAGATTTATGTCTTAAATAATTCTGTCCAGCTTCAGTTTTGTATAATTCCATCGTTCCAGGGGAATTACAAAACGAACACTTGTAAGGACAACCTCTGTGAGTTTCTACCGGAAACATTTTATAAACTTTACCGGACATGGGTCTATAAAATCTAGATTCCTCAAACAACCTTACGTCTATTAATGGATTTTCATCCATGTCTACCATGCCTGTTGGATTAGTTTTAATCTCACCATTCTTTTTTTTGATATATAAATTTGTTACATCGTCATAGGAATGACCTTTTTCAAGCCTTCTGCAAAGCAAAGGAAGTGCTGCTTCACCTTCTCCTTTACAGACTATATCTATTTCTTCAAAAGAAAGAACAAGTTCTGGGGCTGAAGTTGGAAAAATTCCTCCTGCTAGAGTTAAAATTTTTAAATCTTTTACTTTTTTAAGAAGAGAAATACCCAAAGTAAACATATCTTCCGTGGAAGACATTGCTATTAAATCAGGACCAAAACTTAAAACTTTTTTTCTGAAATCTTCGAAGACATTTGTATATTTTACAACCACTTTTTCATGTTTCGGCGACGGTCTTACACTAAGTTTGTTCTCTAAAACTTTATTATGGTCTTTTGAGTTTTTTTCTCCTTTAACTTCGACACTATCATACTGAGTTGTGTCAAAAAGTTCGACAATATAACCTTCTCTTTTAAGAACCGCAGACAGCAGAGAGATTCCCGGTGGAAGCATCGTCATACCTTTGTGGTTCGGATATAAAAATAAAACTTTTATTTTGCTCATATTATTTGGTTAGTTTTGTATTATAAGTAAAATTATTCTCTAGTCACTATTAAAAAAGATTTTTTATTTGTTTGGGATAATTTACAAAGTATTCTGATTTCTTTATACCAATTTTATAACCATATTTTGCTAAAAGAAAATCGATTTTAGCTGCTTTGGCAGCTTTTTTGTCATACCTTGTATCTCCTACATATATCGAGTGCATTTTTTTGATCCCTACTTTTTTTACTGCGACATTTAATTGATCGGGGTATGGCTTGCCTCTCAAGCCTTTTTCTGGGCACTGAACAATCTTTGCCTTAATACTAAATCTTGCGAGAATCTTCTTTGTTCTAAATTCATCCTTTGATGTAACCACACCAATTATAACTTTTTTTTTTCTGAGATATCTTAAGGTCTCCTTAATACCAGGATAAATTTTAATTTTATTAAAATTTTTTCTAGAGTTATATGAAAAAGTTGAATGAATAAGTTTATGATTTTTCTTAATTCTTAATGATTTTAAGATATCTTTAAATGGTTTTCCAACAAAAGAAAAATATCTAGAAAACGGCACATTTAAATCAAATTGTTTTGATGTTAAATCCCATGAATGTTTCATGTTTTTTTTAGAATCAACTAAAACTCCATCCAAATCAAATAAGACTAGTTTCTTTCTATATTTAAAATTCTTCATTATATTTTTTAAAAAACTTATCTTTTTTCATAATTTTTTTTGCACGGATTACATCATCTGGAGTATTTATAGAAAATGAGCTTGTATGTATTGGAAAAGAACCAACTTTCATCTTGTTTTCTATAGCTCTAAGAAGCTCAATTCCTTCCAAATTTTCTAAGTATCCTATTTTAAGTTTTGAAAAACGAGTAAGTGCACTAGGCTTAAATGAAATAATATCTAGATGATGAAAATAATTTTTAGTCTTTTTCCTAAAACCAAATGGAGAAGATGATCGTGTAAAATATATAACTTCATTAAATTTATTTATTAATAATTTTACAATATTTTTTCCTCCAGATTTTTTTGAAATTTTATGAGGAACAATAATATCAAATTTTTTATTTTTTTTATGAAATTTTACAAGATCACCAATATTTTTTGGATCTAAAAGTGCTTCGTCTGAATGTATGTCAACGAATAAATCTGCCTTAATTTTTTTAGCAACTTCACTTATTCTCTCGGTTCCATTTTTATGTCTTTTATTACTCATAAAAACTTTAACTCCAAAATCTTCTACTAGATCTTTTATTTTTTTACTATCAGTACAAACAATATAATCGTCTAACTGTTTTGACATCTTGGCTCTGGACAAAGTATGGATTATAATAGGAATCCCATTAATTTTTTTTAAGCATTTTTCTTTAATTCTTGTTGATTTAAGTCTTGCAGGTAATAAAGCTACAACTTTCATAGAAATTTTATAAAATTATATTTTCTTTTTAATTTCTTCAATCAAATCAGCGATTCCTGACTCTAAATTAATTGAATTTTTTAAAAAGAAGTTTTTAGTTTTTATTGCTTTGTAACTATAAGGACTAATATCATAATGTCCTAGTTGTTTTTTGTTATTAAATTTAGGTTTTTTACTTATATTCATAACTCTACCAATTATTCTTAGAGCGCTAGTAATTTTTATTATTTTTTTTCCCGTTATTAAAATTTTCTTATTCTTATATTTTGGTTTCATCATTTCTATACTTGCTTTTACCGCATCATATACGTGGATGAATCTTCTTTTTGCTTTACACGTACCGCCATACTCAAATTTTTTCTTTCTTAAATAGTTGAAAATTATTTTTGTTAAACCATTATCTTTGCTTGATCTTGGGCCATATATTGATCCAAATCTCACAATTGTATAATTTAGGTTAAATCTTTTTTTATATTCCTCTATCATTAACTC
>CAZUWS010000010.1:6356-10434 GCA_964624295.1 uncultured Candidatus Pelagibacter sp.
TATTTTGATTTTTTTTTATCAAATATTACAACTTTATTTCTTCTGTCGCTTAAGCTATCTGATAAATGAGAACCTAAAAAACCGCTACCGCCAATTACTGTTATTTTCATAAAACTATTTAATTAAAGACAATATACTATTTGAAATATTTTCTTTGTAATGAGTATTATATATATATTCAGAAAAATTTATTTCTGATGGAGATTTTAAATTTAAAAGACATTTTTCTAAATCAGTAAATTTATTTATATAATAAATTGGTCTATTTTTTACTGAAGGATTTTTCTCTGATTCACAATGAATATATCGTTTCCATTGATCCATTAAAATCACCGGAATCTTACTATACAAAGAGTCTTCGATTACCGAAGATGAAAAAGTTATTGTTGCATAGCTTTTCTTAAAAAGTTTATCGATAGATTTTTTAGAAAATATAAGGCTTTTATAAGTTTGTTTAAGTAATTCAACGCAATGATTTTGAGAAGGATGAACTTTAACAATTATTTTTATCTCACCTTTGCTAGAGATTTCATTAAGTTGTTTTAAATTTTCATTAAATTCATAAAACATTTCAACACCAAAAAATTGTGAATTAAAAAAATCTTTTAGAGTGACAGCGTATACCGCATATTCTTTATCTGATTTAGAATTATTTTGTACAAAATTTATATTTCCACTAATGAATTTTTTTCCTTTTATTTTGTGAGTTTTTAAGGATTTGTCGCATATTTTGCTTTGGATAGCGAAGTTTTTACTATTTCCGGAAAATACTGCTTCTGCAATTATTTTTTTGTATATTTTATCATGCTCATCAAAATTGGGGGCAATAGTTCCATGTGTAATACAAGCAGTTTTAATATTTAACTTTTCACCAATTTCTATTACGCTTCCTCCAACACCTCTAACAATATTGGACAAGATCAAATCGAATTTATTACTAACCAAAAAGCTTTCTACTGCTAAATTTTTCTCTCTCAAATTATGAAAATATGCTTCAAAATTAAACATCATTTTTTCTAGTGTTGAACCAAAGAAAAACTTTGGATCTTTTTTAAATTCATATTTTATAGCTGTATTATTTTTCTTTAAATTTTTTTTACTTAGAAATAACGGTGTAACTTTCAAACAAAAAAAAATAAATTTTTGTAATAAAGAAACTTTATTTTCTGTTATAAAATAAAAATTATAATTTTTTCTATATTTATCAAAAATAAACCTTTTAAAATTGTATGCCAAATTACTTAATAAAATATTTTTTTTTTTATTTTTTGTTCTTCCTTTTATCTCGTAAGTATAGAATTGATTGATATTTTCTGATATTTCTTTTTTTGATAAAATATTCAATTTAAATTTATTTTTTATAAGATCTTGAATCTCAAAAAGATAATATCCTTCTAAATTTTTAAATTGTCTTTGTGTCCATCCAGATAAATATATTTGCTCAATTTTTTCTTTCTTATTTATTTCATCTAAAATATTTGTAACGAAAAGAATGCTATGTAATCTAAATCTTAAATACGCAATAAATTCGATTTTTATATTGTAATCAATTTCCTCCAAAAATTTGACTGAACTTGTAAATTCATTTGAAGTTTCAATTGATTTTTTATGAAAATTATTATCTAGGTAATTTTTAGGATTTAAATACTCTATATTGTTTATTTCACAATAGAGCAAAACCTTAAGATTTAGGGGAATACAAACTAAATCTATTTTGCTTTTATCTAAAATAAATTTTAATTCACTAATTGTTTGAGCTAGACAAATATTTTTTGACATAAAAATCTAAGAATTTAAAATCTCTTTCATTATCTAAATCTATCGCTTCTATATCTTGGACTTCATAAAAAAAGGGCTTTTTTCCAATTCTACATTTTTGCTTTTTTAAAGTTTTTGATTTTATTCCGTATAAACCAGTAGACTCTTGTATAATAGGCACTGCGTCCTGACTTCTGGGTAAAACCTTTGGATTATAATTTACTGGTTTTTTTTTAAACCAAAACCAAGAATAAATTTTTTTGACTGTTAAAATGGAGTCAATATTTTTTTTCGTTTTTAAAAGTTTTATACAATTATTTATTGTTTTAACGCTCAATAACGGAGCAGTTATAAATAATTGAAAATAATATTGTGCTTTAATTTTTTTGAAATGGTAGTTTAAAAGATCATTACCATTTGCGTTATCTTGGGCAAGATACTTTAGTCTATTAATTACTTTAATATTTTTACTTTTGCAGAATTTTTTTATTTTTGTACTGTCTGTATCCACATAAATTTCATCGAAATTGCAAAATTTTAGTTTATTTAACAAAAATTGATAAAGAGGTTTTTTGTTAACTATTCTAAAATTTTTATTTTTTACTCTTTTAGATACAGTTTTTATGGGTACTATAACTACAACTTTATTATTCATTATTTTTATTACGTTTTAAATTGAAATTTTATTGGTCTATATTTTGATTTTAGTAAAAAGCCGAGAAATTTTTTTATCAGCAGAATGAATTTTTTTCATTACTTGTAAAGTTTCTTTTGGTGAATATTTAAAAGATATTCGTAAAATATCCATCCAATTGTTATTGTTTTTTTTTCTAACATTTTGGATTTTCTGAATAATTTGTTTATAATTAGATTTTTTCTTACTTTTCATTTTAATTTAATCTATCAAATTTTTGATCATTAATCTTGTTTTTAACTAGTTCTTTTAATCTTTTATTTCCTGGATCATACTCCATTTTCAGAGGAGATTTTTTTACAACATCTTCCCACTCTCTATCAGAAATACTTAAAAGATAATCAATCTTATTTTCAATTACTGAGGGATCATTTCCACAATACCAATGTGGTCCCTCTGCTTCTTTAGTAAGCATATTTACTATATGTCCTCCTAAAAAGTGGAATGGATCAATAAATAATACTCTTTTTCCTCTAGATAAAAGTTCTAATCCTATAGTTGAGTAAGTAGTAACAATTAATTTTGATTTATTTGAAAGCTGGTATGAATCTATGTCTTCTACATAGAATTTTTTTGAATTTAAAGTTTTTGAAAAAAATTCAACTTCATCAGACTTATTGGTATGATCTTGTTTTTCTTTTCTAGAAGAGGTTCTGGCAATACATAGTTTTTTATTTTTCTTTTCACAGTAACTCGAGAGTATATTTGTAACATATATTAATGCTGAGTCTTTAACGTGAGTCATTTTGGGATTATATATACCCTTAAATGAATAAGTGTCTCGTCTATATTGAGAAACCATCATTATATCATAAATTTTTTTATCCGAATCTTTCATAATCATTTCATTATTTTTAACAGATCCAACGATTAAAAATTTCGCCTTAATAAAATCAACTAAAGAATTAAAAGCTTCGTGCTTGCTTAAATACAGGTCACATCTAAATTCATCTAAATTTAAATTGGGACCAATTGCTTGGCTTAAAACTTTTTTATTTAATATATCGTGATCACTGAACTGATAAATTATTGTAAAAATTTGAGGAAAGTGTTTTTTGATACTAAATATACTCTCTCTAAAATCGTGGCCAATAATAACTTTGGGTTTAGTTTTTTTTACTAACTCCTGTAAGTATAAGTTTGCTAATGAATAACGATATTTCTTTCCTATAAAAGATAAACTTTTTAAAAAAGCTCTTAAAAGACAATTAAAATAGATTTCATTTTTAATAACTTTAAAAGAACAGATGTGTTCAAAATCAAGGTTAGACCATCCTTCATCTATTATGAGTAAATCATATTGCTTTAGTTCTGAAAATATAATCTTTTTTTTTAAAATTCTCTTTATAAAAACTCTACCTGGCCAGTTTGTTAGAAATGAAAAAAAAATTTTTATCATAAATAGAAGAGTTTTTAATAATTCTTGTTAAAAGTTGCCAAGTTATTTTTTTTTTCAATTTTAGAGAGCTTGTCTTCTGCCCATTTTGAAAGTGTAGTTGCTGTCAAAACATTATCAGGGATTTTGTATCCTGCTAATTCAAGGCCAGATACCAACCATTCAATACAATTCATATCATCAAAATTTTTTGATCTGGTTTTTCTAAATTTTAAAATAAAATCTGAACT
>CAZUWS010000011.1:0-8188 GCA_964624295.1 uncultured Candidatus Pelagibacter sp.
CACCCTCGCCAGCCATTAGCTGGCACCGTGTCTTTATGGAGCCCGGACTTTCCTCCACTAACAAAGTGGCGACAATCCAATTGCCTAGCGCTTACTGCTATAATACCTACACGACAAAAATCAAGTTATATTTGAATTTTTAGCTAAAATTTCACTAATTTTAAGGGTTTCCGAGTCTAGAATGCCATTTACCCTATTTTGCCTATATCTTCTTTGAAAGTTTTTTATTATTTTTTTTCTAAAGTTTTTTTTCAAATAACGATATCCAATTATATGCAAATTGTGAAATAGTGTATTAACATCATTGTTTTTTTGAAACTTTTCTCTTCTTCTGATTCTGCCAGGATAAGTACCAACGCCTTTTAAAGACAAGTAACCCCAAGGAAATTTTTCTCCGGGATCCACTTTTCTTAGCGGAGCAATATCAGAATGCCCCAAAATTAATTTGTTCTTAATTCTGTATTTTCTTTTCAAATATTTACAAAGCTCAACAAGCCTCTTTATTTGTATTTTAGTAAAAGTTTGATATCCATGTCTGTGGCCTTTGTTTACGAGCTCAATACCTATAGAATTTTTATTTAAATTTTTATACTTACCCCACATCGATTTTCCTGCATGCCAAGCTATATTTTGGTCCTCGACTAATCTAAAAATCTTTCCACTTCTATTGATCAAGTAATGACAGCTTACTTTTGAGCTTGAAGAAAGAAGTCTTTTTAAAGATTCGCGTTCTGATTGCATTCCAGTATAGTGAAATATAATAGATGTTATATTCTTACTACTGCGCTTTTTATGATTATAGTTTGGAGAATATAATTTGGTAATTTCCATAAAAAACATATATATCATAAAAAAATGAGCTCAAAACGTATAAAAACAATAGCTTGTACAATAGCCCTAATATTGACCTTCTCTTCTCATTCCTTTGCTGCGGAAAAATATACTGCGAACGAATGTTTTGAAAAATTCAGCAGAGGTACACTAAAATTCAATCAGACCTTAGACAAAGCAATTTTTAAGCCTGTAGCTAAGGGTTACAGGACTTTACCTGTACCTATACGTAAAGGTACTAGTAATTTTATGGGAAATTTACGTTCATTATTAACTTTTTCGAATAATGTTTTACAAGGAGATCTAAAAGGTGCCGGTAATACTGCTGGGAGGTTTGCAATAAATACTACTGTTGGTATTTTAGGAATTTTCGCCCCAGCATCAAAAATGGGATTTGAAAAGAAAAGCAGAGAAGACTTTGGTCAAACCCTAGGAGTTTGGGGTGCTGATAGCGGATGTTATTTTGTTTTGCCTATACTAGGACCAACTACAGCAAGAGACGCTGTGGGACTAATAGGAAATGTTTTTATTGATCCTGTATACCAGCTAACTCATGGTAGTGAAACTGATTTAATTGTGGGCAATGAAAATGTTGGAGAACACAATTATTATATTTACAAAGGAACTGACGCTGTTGATTTTAGATCAAAAAATATAGAATCAATTGATAGTTTAGAAAAAAATTCAATAGATTTCTATGCATCAGTTAAAAGTTTATACTTACAAAACAGAGCTCAAAAAATAGCCAACGCACCAATCGCCAGTAAGGGTCAAGATGATAGTGATTGGGAAGAAATAGACAATCAATAAACACTAAAAATTATGAAAAGAATATTAGCATCTTTTCTTTTAATTTGTCTGGTATCATTTTCTTTACAAATAAAATCTTTCGCCTACAGCATAGATCCTGAGAAATTTATTTCAGAGATTGTTGATGAAGCAAAATTAATACTAAATAGCAGCGCATCAAAAGAAGAAAAGGTAGAAAAACTTTCAGTAATAGCTTTAAAAACCGTAGATGTAAAAGGTATAGGCTACTACACTCTTGGAAAGAAAAGAAAAGAAATTACTCCTGATGAATTAAAACAATATGAAGAATTATTTCAAAAATATTTCTTAAAGAGTTTTACCTCAAGATTAACAGATTATTCGGATCCCAAAATAGCTGTCGTATCAGCAGAAAAAACTAGTGAGAAGTACACTATAGTCAAAACTATGTTGCTTAAAACAGATAAGAAACCTGAGGTTAAAATTGATTGGAGAGTTTATACAAAAGATCCTAATAAACCTCTAATAAGAGATTTAATAGTAGAGGGACTAAGTTTGGCTAGAACACAAAAAGAAGAATTTGCCTCTATACTTAGTACAAACAATAATGATGTAAACGCATTATTTATTAAGTTGGAAGAGTTTATCAATAAGTAGCAAATGATTTGGTATATAGTTATATCTCTGTGGCTAATCGGAATGATTTCTGAATAATTGGTGGGCCCGCCAGGATTCGAACCTGGGACCAATACATTATGAGTGTACTGCTCTAACCAGCTGAGCTACAGGCCCATGAAATTATTCTTACTTCAATTTTCTCAAAAAGACTATAAGTTTTTTTACAAATAATAAAATAATGTTTAACTTAAATATTATGCCTAAATTTAATTTTAAACCCATTGAGTTTAGACTACCTATGGCCAAAGTTTTTGATACTTTAGAGAAATTTTTTGGATCACACTCAAAACAACCATTCACAGTCAAAGTATCAAAGCCAAATTCATTTTTAAATATAAATGATAAAGACTCACTATGCATAGAAATATCGTATTGGGTTTTGTCTATTTTTTTAAGTCCTGAAAAAATAGAATACTCATAATTTTCATTTTTATCTGAGAGAAAAATATTTATTTTTTTAAAAGCCCCAAAAAAACTAAATTTGTGTAATAAATAAATTAAAGTTTTAGAGTTTTTGGTAAATATTCTCTTTTGATAGGAGATAAAGTCATTTTTAAGATCATCAAAAGAATTGTTTGCTTTGTAATAATCAATTGTTTTGTTCTCATTACTAAATTGATATTTATTTTTCCAAAACTCCAAAGAATTTTTGTCTTGCCTTAACTCTGTCAAAACCTGTTTTTCGCCAGGCTGCATAATAACTGGGTTTACCGCATTCTTGATCAGATATTCATAAACCTTGTCAGGAACATTAATAGAATCATTCATATAAAAGTTCATTTTGTTTGAGAAATATACAAAACTGGCAAAGGGTATAACTGTATTACAATTTAAAATTTTTGACTGGTTATAAACATCTGTTAATTTCTCTTTTGCTGCATTTTCCCTAAATATTTTTCCTTCTTTTCCTCCTTTCCAAGCTGCATAGCTAAATTGAGTTAGTAACACATCAAATGTTCCAAATTTTTTTTTAAATTTTTTTATATCCCCAACATCTCGAAGTGGACAATCATTTAGGTTCAAAATTTTTATATCTGGAGTTTTAATTGATATAGACGAATCATAAAAATCATGTTTGACAATTTCTATCTCAATTAAATTATCAATTTTATTTATTTTTTTATTGAATTCTTGAACTTCAAATCCCTTATTTTTTAAAAAACTTATTACTCTTTTGTCTTTCGTTTTTTGGAATAAAAAAACTATTCTTTTTTTGATAATTTTTTCTTTAACTTCATCAGTTAAAAAAAAGGGTGGATTAAAATGATCAGGATGTTCGTGTGAAATATATATGTGAGTAGTTCTGTCTAATACTTCATTTATGTATTGATTTTCGTTCTCATATAGTAATCTCCATCCATGATGAAAAACAGATTTTGAATACCATGGGTCTGATAATATGCCTATTTTTCCAAAACTAATTAAAGCAGATGCGTGATTTACAAATTCTATTGTAGTTTTATTATCATTCATATTTTTTGCAGAATCTCTGTGCAGAACCTACTTTGCTATAATTAAAAATTCTTGGTACAAATTCTCGCACAGACTTTCCATCTACATTTAAACAATCTACAGAACTCCAAAATTGTTTATCTATAGATTTTACCGTTTTTACCTCTTCTCCTTCATTGTCAACTTTGATTATATCAATTTTTCCATGTTTTTTTATTATATTTTCAATACAAGAATTGATACTTAGAACTTCACATTTTTCTTTCTTCTGAAAGTTTGATCCTTTTTCATTATTTAATGAATTGTAAACGCCGCTTTGTTCTAAATTTAAATATGATGAAAAACTTTCAGAACTTATGGCATTTTTATAAATAAAAAATCTACCCTCAAACGTTTCTAAATTTTCTTTTAATTTTTCAAAATTTTCTGAAGATGGCTCATAGCAGTAAACTATGGTCTCATTGTTTCTTGTAAGCCAGTAAATTGCTGATAGTCCTATATTAGAACCTATATCCAATACTATTTTGTGTTTCTTTCTATAAAAATAATCTTCACGACAAAAAATTAGATTAAAAGTAGAAAAGTCATGGTGTGAATGGATTTTAACTTTTGCTTTACCCGTGGGCGAATTAAAATAAAGTAATTTTGGATAATTTCCTAAAGAAAATATTTCGTCAAAAATTGCTGTGAAAGGCTTCTGGTGAACTTTAAAAAATTTAATAATTGCAAAGTAATTTTCGATTTCAAATAGTCTTTTTATAAAAGTGAATAAACTTCTTTTACCAATTTTGAGCATTTTATAAGCTGGAAAAATGTATTTTTACTTTTCCAAAAAGCTTTTTAGTTGTTTTGATCGACTAGGATGTTTAAGTTTTCTTAAAGCTTTTGCCTCTATTTGTCTTATCCTTTCCCTAGTAACATTAAATTGTAAACCAACTTCTTCTAAGGTGTGGTCTGTGTTCATTCCTATTCCAAATCTCATTCTCAAAACTCTTTCCTCTCTTGGAGTCAAAGATGCTAAAATCTTTGTCGTCGACTCACTCAAATTTGATCTTATCGCTGTGTCCAAAGGTTGAAGTGCATTTTTATCCTCTATAAAATCACCCAAGCTACTATCTTCTTCGTCGCCAACTGGTGTTTCAAGTGAAACCGGTTCTTTAGAAATTTTTAAAACTTTTCTAACTTTCTCTAGTGGCATTGCTAATTTTTTTGCTAATTCCTCAGGAGTAGCTTCTCTTCCAAATTCACTTAAAATCTGTCTTTGAGTTCTTACAATTTTATTTATAGTTTCAATCATGTGTACTGGAATTCTTATAGTTCTAGCCTGGTCAGCTATTGATCTAGTAATAGCTTGTCTAATCCACCATGTTGCATATGTTGAAAACTTATAACCACGTCTGTATTCAAATTTATCAACTGCTTTCATTAATCCAATGTTTCCTTCTTGGATGAGATCTAAAAATTGTAAACCTCTATTGGTATATTTTTTGGCAATAGAAATAACCAATCTTAGATTCGCTTCTACCATTTCTTTTTTCGCTACCCTTGATTCTCTTTCACCTTTTTGGATTCTTTTAACTAATAATTTAAATTCTCCTACTGGTAATTCTATTTTTTTACTAAACTCAACTAGTCTTTCTCTTATATCGTTAAATTCTTTTTTGTGCTTTTTAAAGAAATCCCTCCAAGCTTTATTTTCTTTTAAGAAAGATTCGAATTTCGAATTAATTTCATTTCCAATGTAATATTTAACAAATTCCTCTCTAGAAATTTTATTTTCAGTTGCAAGCCTTAATAAAACTCCTTCCAAAGACAATACTTTTTTATTTTCCTTGTAATGAGCTTGCACTAGTTCCTCAACAACTGCGGGACTTAATTGCATACTCTTAAAATCTTCAACTAAAATACCTTGAATTTTTTTCAAGTTTTTATTTTTAGAAGCTGATAATTCTTGCGAATTTAAAATACAGTTTAATTTTTCAATTTGATATTTCTTTAATTTTGAATAGTTTTTCGAAAGATTGTGAATTAAAGATATGATCTTAGGCCTTATTTCTTCTTCCATTGCGGCTAAAGAAACATTGAATTCATCGTTTTGATCTACATATTCTTCTTCTTTGCTATTATCTTTTGATTCCTCGTCTTTTGATTCCTCTTTTTCCTTTTTTGCTTTTAATTTATTTTTATCTTTTTCTGTCTTGTTTATCTGTTTTTCTTCTGAACTATCATTTTCGAAGTCTTCGTATGTTGAATCTATATCTATAATATCTCTAACTAATAATTCATTTTTCTCTAATAGATCTTTCCACTCAAATATTTTTTTTGCAACAATGGGGCTTTGTGTAAGAGCATTTATCATAACACTCTTACCAGCTTCAATCCTTTTTGCTATTGCTATTTCTCCATCACGTGAGAGTAATTCAACACCACCCATCTCACGCAAATACATCCTAATCGGATCATCACTTTTCTCGGAAGTTTTTTCCATTTCTCCCTGGTTCATTTCCCTTTTCTTCACGGATTGGAAATCAGATTTTTTAGCAACGAGAGAGACTTTTTTATCAAATAAAATTATTAAAATTTTTTCTAAATTTTCCTGAGAGCTGTTTCTTTTACCAAGTGATTTTCCTAACTCTTCGTAAGTTATAAAACCTCTATGCAAACCTTTATCTAAAAGTCTTTCAAACGATTTGGTAATAAGTTTGGTTTTCATAAGCTTTGCGATTGATGCTTAAGTATATATAGAGGCAAATTATTAAAAATCTATACCTAATTTATTCCTTGTTTATCTGGCTTTTAAGCTCCATCAAATCAGAATAAGACTTTTCATCAAAGTTCTCCATAAGTTTTTTTTCTAGATTTTCAATTTTTTTTGAAAATTTAATTTCGTTAAGTTCTTTTAATATTTCATTTAACAATTCGATTTTTTGGTTTTCATCTTTTTTTAAAAAAATATTTTTAATAACAACGTTTTGATTAATATTATTAATTAAATTTAAATATTTTTTATTAAAATTAGCAATATTTTTTTTATCAAGCTGATCTTCCGATATAAGGATTAATAGCTCTGATTTTAATCTATTTAAGCTTTCGGAAGAAAATTTAATGTCCTCAAAAATTTCTACTCTCGGAGAAATAATTTTTGGATAATTGTACATAATATATAGTATGGAGTATTCTTTGATTTCCTCTTTAGTAAGATGTTCCTTTGCTACAGAAATTTTTTTGGTTTCATTAAGAATCCTGTGATTATTTATTTTTTTTCTTTTTCCAGCCTGTTGTAGAGGGGTTAAATTTCTGATTTTTTCTAAATAGTGCTCTAAAATATACTTTTTCAAAGTTTTGTCTCCAATAGACAGGCACAAATTTCTAAATTTCTTTTCAAACTTTGTCGTAGCAAAAGGATCTGATCTGTCTAGATTGTTTAGATATATTCTCCAGATAAATTCTTCTATTGAAAGATTGCTTTCCATAAGTTTTTGAAAATTTTCTTTCCCTTTTTCTTTAATATAATCGTCTGGATCCATTCCATTTGATAATGCTACAAAGCCAATTTTGTTATTTTCTTTTATATGAGGCAGAAGATTTTCTGCAATACGTAAAGCTGCTTTCTGTCCGCTAGAATCCCCATCTAAACAAACTATAGGGTTTGAAAAAAATTTCCAAATTAAGCTTATTTGATTTTCTGTTAAAGCAATTCCAGAATTTGAAACAACATTTTTAATTCCAGATGAATAGATGCTGATAACATCCATGTAGCCTTCAACAACAATAACTTCTTGATTTCTATTAGGAGCAGATTTGGCTTTATCTAAATTAAATATATGTCTACCTTTTTTATAAAATTCAGTTTCAGGTGAATTTATATATTTTGCTATTTTCTTATCTTCAATAATTCTTCCACCGAAAGCAATAACATCTCCAACAATATTTCTTATAGGGAATATTATTCTTGAGTGAAATCTGTTTACAAATTTATTATACTTTTCATTCTTATAGAATAGTCCAGTTTGTAAAATTTCCTGTTCATTAAATTCTTTACATAAGTGATTGTAATAATCTGAGTTGCCAGGAACAAAGCCTATCTGAAACTCCACAATCGTTTCTTTCTTTATTCCTCTTTTTTTTAAATAATCCATTGCAATAGAATTATTTTCAAAAATAAGCTTATGATGATGATCGCTATAGTCTTTTAAAATATTTATATATCTTTGGTATCTCTTTTCTTTTTCTAAATCAAAACTTGTAAATTTATAAGGCTGCATTCCAGCCTCAGAAGCTAATTGTCTTACTGCCTCACCAAATTTTAAAGATTGTGTCTTCATGAGAAAATCAAAAATATTTCCGTGTTCCCCCGAACTAAAACAGTGATAAAATCCTTTTTCATCACTTACAGTAAAGGACGGTGTTTTTTCACTTGTAAAAGGAGATAAGCCTACAAACTCCTTTCCTCTTCTCT
>CAZUWS010000011.1:8198-10200 GCA_964624295.1 uncultured Candidatus Pelagibacter sp.
ATAATTTTTAGGATAATTCACTTTATTTTAAGTTCTCCTTTATGATTTGACTTACTTTTGAAAAATCCAGAACATCTGAATATTCTTTTTTTAGCGCCCCCATTACTTTACCCATATCTTTGACAGAACTAGCGCCAACTTTTTTCATAGTTTCGAGACAAATTTTTTTTGTTTCTTCTTCGCTTAGTTGTTTGGGTAAAAATTCATTAATGATTTTAATTTCTGACATTTCGTTTTCCAACAATTCATTTCGACCAGCCTTTTTGTAAGCATCACAAGAATCGTTCCTCTGTTTTACCATCTTTTTGAGAAGACTAATCAAGTCATTATCTGACAATATCTTTTTGTCCTTAATTTTCTTAGCGATCATTGCGTCTTTGATGGCTGCAATCACCAACCTTAAGGTAGAATACATTTTTTTATCTTTTGCTTTTAAAGCCTCGTTAAGCTTAGTCTCTATTTTGGTCTGTAGGGACATATAATTTTTAAACTTACTTTAATCACATTTTATCTTCAAAAGAAAAAAGAATGGGGTTGACGACTGTTAACCTTTTTCATATGTTGCGCAAAACCTTATTAAAAAGGTTTTTCTTTAACTCATGAGTTGTATTTGAGACAGGTCATAAATAGAAAAAAAAATAATTCACATAATTTTTCGACAGGTATTTTAGTTTTTGAAGATGGCACTAAGTTTGTCGGTAATGGTATAGGATACGAAGGTGTTGCGGTTGGTGAAGTTTGTTTCAATACCTCAATTACTGGTTACCAAGAAATAATAACGGATCCCTCTTATTCAGATCAAATTATTAACTTTACTTTTCCTCATGTGGGGAATGTTGGAACAAACCCGGAAGATAATGAAGCTGATAAGGCCTGGGTTAAAGGAGTTGTGTTGAATTCAAATGTTACTGAACCATCAAATTACAGATCGATTAAAAAGCTAGATAAGTGGCTAAAAAAAAGAAAAATAGTTGGTATCGTTGGGTTGGATACTAGGGTAATCACAAATTACATAAGAGACAAAGGTGCTCCCAAAGGTACCATTCAATTTTCAAGAAAAGGCAGGCATGATCTAGGAGAACTTCTAAACAAATCTAAATCATGGAATGGACTTTTAGGTTTAGATTTAGCAAAAAAAGTTAGTTGTAAAAACATTTACCATTGGTCTTCTCTAAAATCTTGGGACAAGAAAAAAGGATATACAAAAAATAAAGAAAATAAATATAAGGTTGTTGCCATAGACTACGGTATTAAAAAAAACATACTTAGATGCTTCTCAGATATCAATTGTTCTGTAACTGTTGTTCCTGCAGACTATTCGGCAGAGAAAATAGTTAAATTAAGACCAGATGGAGTTTTTTTATCCAATGGCCCTGGAGATCCGGCAGCAACGGGAGAATATGCCATACCAATAATAAAAAAATTAATAACTAATAAAATTCCTATATTTGGTATTTGTCTTGGCCACCAATTATTGTCTTTGGCTTTAGGTGCAAAAACAAAAAAAATGTCACTTGGTCATAGAGGTGCAAATCATCCTGTTAAGGATTTGTCTACAAATAAAGTAGAAATCACAAGTCAGAATCATGGTTTTGAGGTTGATCCAAAATCAATTCCGAGTTCAGTAAAAATTACTCATAAATCTCTGTTTGATAACTGTGTTGAAGGTATTGAGGTAAAAGAAAAAAAAGTATTTTCAGTACAATATCACCCTGAGGCAAATCCTGGGCCACAGGATAGTAAATATTTATTTAATAAATTTTTGAAAAATATAATAGAAGTTAAAAAAAATGGGAAAAAGAAAAGATATTAAAAAAATTTTAGTTATAGGGGCTGGTCCAATTGTAATCGGTCAGGCATGTGAATTTGATTATTCAGGAACCCAGGCTTGTAAGGCTTTAAAAGATGAAGGGTACAAAGTAATATTAATTAATTCAAATCCTGCAACAATTATGACAGATCCGGAAGTTGCAGACAGAACCTACATAGAACCAATTACAAC
>CAZUWS010000012.1:0-9860 GCA_964624295.1 uncultured Candidatus Pelagibacter sp.
GTCGATAGAATCTATGTCTGCAAACCTTTTAAATAAAACAGCTTTACCCTCCATAACCGGTTTTGATGCAAGAGCACCCAAATTTCCCAACCCCAAAATTGCTGAACCGTTACTTATTACCGCTACCAAATTTCCTTTGCTTGTATATTCGTAAGCAGCATCTGGGTTTTTCGAAATTTCTTTAACTGGGACTGCAACTCCAGGAGAATAAGCTAGAGAAAGGTCTCTTTTAGTTGTTAAAGATTTTGAAGAAACAATCTCAATTTTGCCAGACTTTCCTTTATTATGAAAGTCTAATGCTTCTTTATCCGTGTAATGATCAATTTTTGATTTTTTTGTCATTAAAATTTAAGTATGTAATATAAATGGTATTAAATCACTAATAATTTGTCTTAATTATGAATTTATTGTCTTCAACGTCAGTTTTTGGTTTTTACACCCTACTAAGTAGGGTTCTGGGATATTTAAGAGACATTTTAATAGCTATTTTTCTTGGAACAAGCGTTTATGCCGATGCTTTCTTTGTTGCTTTTAGACTGCCTAACACCTTCAGACGTTTGTTTGCAGAAGGTACTTTTAATGCAGCGTTTATTCCAAGTTATGCTGAGGAAAAATTAAAAGGAGAGAACGAGGGAAAAAAATTTGCTGATGATGTTTTTAATTTGCTCTTATATGTTTTAATTCTTTTAATAATTATTGTTGAAATCTTTACACCTTTCGTAGTTTATTTAATAGCCCCTGGTTTTTATGAAGATTCGGAAAAATTTAATTTAGCTATTGAATTTACCAGAATCACTTTCCCATTTTTATTATTTGTGAGCCTGTCTTCAATGCTATCTGGAATATTAAATACAAATAATAAATTTGCAGCTGCGGCCGCAGCACCAATAGTGCTTAATGTAATACTAATTCTGTCTTTATTATTTGCCTTTTACTTCAAATTAAATATAGCCAAAAGTTTATCTATCGGAGTAACTTTTGCAGGAATTTTACAACTTTTACTTCTAATTATTTTTACAAGAAAATTTTATTTTCCATCTTTAAGTTTGTTTTTTAAGTTCGGAAAAAGTCTAAAAAATTTCTTTAAAAAATTATTACCAAGTATTTTTTCATCAGGAATTACTCAGATCAATATTCTTATAGGAACGATTATTGCTTCATTTCAATCTGGAGCAGTTTCTTATCTGTATTATGCAGACAGAATTTATCAAATCAACTTGGCTATTGCAGGTATTGCTGTTGGGACTGTAGTTTTACCCAATCTTTCTAAAAGTATAAAAACAAATGATCAAAATTCTGTAGATCTCATACAAAACAAATCGTTAGAATTATCTCTAGCTCTTTCTTTGCCAGCAGCATTTGGTTTACTAATAGCTTCTGAAGAAATAGTAAATAGTTTGTTTGGTTATGGATCTTTTGATCAAACAGATGTTGCGAATACATCTTTGGCTTTGACATTTTTTGCCATGGGTGTTCCAGCTTTTGCATTAGTTAAAGTTTTGTCCAATTTTTATTTTGCTAGGGACAATACAAAAATGCCTTTCTACATATCTTTGATAAGTATGATAATTAATATTGCAATTAGTATTTCTTTATTTAAAAAATATGGATTTGTAATTATACCGATAGCAACAACCGTCTCAACTTGGTTTGCTACTTTACTTTATTTTGTTCTACTTAAAAAAGAAAAGTTTCTTGTTTTTCAAAATAAAACTTTCATTAATTTTTTAAAGATTTTAATAGCTACGACCTTAATGTGTTTTTTTCTATATTTTGGTTTGGAATATTTCGAGGATAAGTTGAAATATACTTATCATTTTAAATTAATTTATTTGCTAATTATGATAGGTTTATCATCAGTTATATATCTGTTGGTCGCAAACCTTTTGGGGATATTAAAATTAGAAAGCTATAAATTTAAATGAATAAAAATAGCAAGTCAGTAGTTTTTTCAGGAGTTCAGCCTACTGGTAATTTACATCTGGGTAATTATCTCGGTGCTATTAAAAACTTTGTTGATCTGCAAAAAAAAATGGAATGCATTTATTGTGTCGTCGATCTTCATGCCATAACAGTTTTTCAGGATCCCAAGGAATTAAAAAAAAATATACTAGATACTACTGCTGGATTTGTGGCTTGTGGATTAGATTTTAAAAAAAGCATAATATTTAATCAATCTTCCGTTAGTGGACATGCTGAACTTGCCTGGATTTTAAATTGTGTTTCTAGAGTTGGCTGGATGAATAGAATGACTCAGTTTAAAGAAAAAGCTGGTAAAAACAAAGAAAATGCTAGCGTTGGGCTATACGTCTATCCCAATCTTATGGCTGCCGACATATTACTCTATAAAGCTACTCATGTTCCTGTAGGAGATGATCAAAAACAACATTTAGAGTTAGCAAGAGATATAGCTCAAAAATTTAATAATGATTTTAAATCTAATAATTTTTTTCCAATTCCTGAACCTTTAATACAAAAAAAACTTTCAAGAGTTATGAGTTTAAGAGATGGTACAAAAAAAATGAGTAAATCGGAAGAATCTGATTATTCAAGAATTGATTTACAAGATACTGAGGATGAAATAACTAAAAAAATTAAAAAGGCAAAGACCGACTCTTCTCCTATTCCTTCCAAGGTAGATGATTTAAAAAATAGACCAGAGGCATTAAATTTAATAAACATTTATTCCTTTATTACAAATAAAACTATAGAAAAAACTTTGGAAGGTATGGCTGGCAAAGATTTTTCTAAATTTAAAAATGAACTTTCTGATGTTTTGGTAGCCACAATTTGTCCTATTGGAAAAAAAATTAAAGAATTAAAGAATGATAACAAATACTTATTGGAAATTTTACAAGAAGGCACAGATAAAGCGAACGCTATTGCAAAAAAAAATATAGATAAAATCAAAGAAATTGTTGGTTTTATTTCATAGTAATAAAATTTAAAAGTGTGGTAAAATTTAAATATGATTCAGATAGAAAACACACCAAATCCAAATGCACTGAAGTTTTTGTCAGAAAAGCAATTCTCAGAAGTTGATACACAAGAATTCCAAAAAAAAGATATTGGAAAGATTAAAAATAATTTTATAAAACATTTGCTAAATTTTGACGGTATTGAACTTATATTAATTTCTAAAAATTTTTTAAGTGTTAAAAAAAATGATAAAATAAGCTGGGATACACTTAAACCATCAATTATTTCTTCAATTAATGATTATTTTGAAAAAAATAAAAAACCAATAATTTTGAAAATAGATGATAAAAAAGTTAAAGATGTAAAGGAAGATAATGAGATAGTAAAAAAAATTAATGAAGTATTGGACACAAAAGTTAGACCGGCTGTTGCTAAAGATGGTGGGGATATCAAATTTATTTCTTTTGACAAAGGCATCGTAAAAGTTGAACTTAGAGGTAGTTGCTCAGGTTGTCCGAGTTCTTTAATGACACTTAAACAAGGAGTACAAAACTTATTGTGTCATTATGTTGAAGAAGTTAAGTCTGTAGAAGCAAGTTAATTAAATGAAAAAAGATATTCCATATAGAGATCAACTTATAGAACTATCTAAACTTTATAAGATACCAGAAATTAAATCTTACCTTAAATCAAAGAAACATCTAACTACTTCTCAAATAGAACTGATTTTATTGAAGAACAAGATACCTTTACCAGCACATAGTTATAACAGAAAAAAGATTGCTGAAATAAAGTTTAAAGAGCAAGTTGCTACGAATATAATATTAACTTTAGTTTTATTAGGTTTTATTACAAGCTTAATGGGTATCAGACCTTACATCAAGGTTGTTACAAATGAGATTAAATTTACACATATTGCTAAAGAATATAAATCTAATTTTAAATACGAAAATAAATTTCCTGAAAAATCAAATAAAACAAAAAATTTGAAACCGGATATTGAGGATGTAAGTTTAGATACAAAAATTACTTTAAATTTATTTGAAGATTTAAAGTATGATCTAAAGGGCATTAGATCTGGAGCGCTTGTAAAACCTATTTATTTATCAAAATTACCAAAGGATTTAAAAAAATTAAAAAGTACACAAAAGAAGAAAGATACTTTTATTAAGATTGTTATGCCTCTCATACTAGATGAAAACAATAAAATTTCGGAAAATAGGAAAAAACTTTTCAAAATTTTAGGAAAACAAAATAATTCAAGAGGCGAAAGAGTGTGGCTTAAAAGAAGATTTGAAGATTATGGAATAAAAAACGAAGATGTAACGGCACTTAAAATAAAAATGGATGTTATTCCTGTTTCAATAGCTATCGCTCAAGCGGCAAAGGAAAGTGGCTGGGGTACATCTAGATTTGCTCTAGAAGGCAATGCAATGTTTGGACAGTGGACCTGGGGTAAAAAGGGTATTTCACCTTTGAAGAGAGAAAAGAATAAAGATCATAAAATTTTAAAATTTCCTATTTTACGTTCATCAGTTCAAGCCTACAAAAATAATTTAAATACACATAACGGTTACAGAGAATTTAGAGAAAAGAGAGCAGAGTTAAGAAGAAAAAATAAAAAAATATCTGGCGTAGTACTTGTAAAATATTTACAAAATTATGCAGCGACGGGATCAGAATATACAAAAGTTTTAGAGAAAATTATTGAGCAAAATCAGCTTACGGATTTTGACAATGCTGTTTTAATGCATTCCAGCCAATCTTCCACTCTAAGCTTGTAGTTTATAAGTCAGAGATAACAAATTGAATTCCAAGCCATCTCCATTCCCCGGTATCTTCTCTTAGAGAACAATTTATTCTCCCTCTTTCAGTTGTAAATTTTCCCTCTAAAAGTATGTCTAATTGATTATTATTAATAAATTTAATTTTTGATTTTCTCCACTTATCTTCTTCATTTGAATAACAAGTTATATTTTCAAAATTTGGACCATTTTCAAAAAAAGTTATACTAACATTGGGAGGATTATTTTTTGGATTTAAATATTTTTCTTCTGGGGTAATTTTTAAATATGGAAACGGAATTGTCTGTAGTATTGATTTAAATCTTTTTTCCTCCCCATATTTTTCATTGATGGGAAATCTTGGCAACTCAAACTTATCTTTTGTTTTGTCCATAACTCCTGAATGTTGGCCAAACGCATACTCAAATCCTAATTTTTTGACAATTTCTTTATAAGATTTTTTGTATTCACCAAAAGGATATGCAAAAAATTTTGTTTGATAGTTTAATTTTTCCTTAAAAATTTTTATAGAAGTTTTTAAGTCTTCTTCTATTTCATTATCGCTCCAATCTACCAAATATTCATGAGAGTGACTATGGTTTCCAATATGAACAAAATCAAACTGAGAAATTTCTTTTATTTGAGACCAACTCATGTATCCTCTTGATCCTACAGTTTCAGTGTTGACAAATATTATAAAAGGTATTTTTTTTTCTTTTAAAATTGGCCAAGCATTTTCATAAAAAGAAGAAAATCCGTCATCTATAGTTAATAAGATTTTTTTCTCTAAACTTTTCTCATTAATTAAAGATTCGAATTGATCGTGAGAAATAAACTCATATTTATATTTTTCTATTAGATTAATTTGAGATTTAAAGTCTTCTAATTTGATATTGGTTGATGGATATTTATTTTCTTCAAAACGATGATACATTATAGAAAGAATGCCATAATCTTCAATGCTTTTTGCTTCAGAATAAGAATTGTTTAGCGTGGATAAAAAAACTATAAATAAAGTAATGATAAAGGATTTTTTGATAATTAATTTCACAGGCAAAAATAATTCAATTGGTTTAAGAGTTAATAATAGTTTCTTTCTTAAAAAACTTCAAACCAATATAAGAAATAATGAATCATTTGTGAATAATATATTTGAATTTGTTAAAGAAAAAAAAGCCAATATTGATAAAAACTTTTCTATTATAGTAAATATTGGCCCGGGTAGTTTTTCAGGAATAAGGATTTCACTTGCTGTTGCAAAAGGCATCAAAATATCAAAAGGTGCTAAGCTCTATGGTTATAAGGATTCTGATTTAGCTGTATTTAACCTTAAAAATATTGAATTATTAATTCAAAAAAATTTAATAGAAAATAATTTGATTAAACCAGTATATTTAAGCTAAATTACCAATAATTTATAATGAATAAAATTGAAGAAAAGTGCAAAACAAAAGGTGTTAGATTGACCGATCAAAGAAGGTTGATCGCTAAAGTAATGAGCGAAGCAACCGACCATCCTGACGTTGATGAGCTACACAAAAGAGTCAGTAAGATTGACAAGAAAGTTAGTATCGCCACTGTGTACAGGACAGTTAAACTTTTTGAGGAATCAGGCATTCTTGAAAAGCATGATTTCAAAGGCGGGAAAGCAAGATATGAACAATCACCTGATACCCATCACGATCATCTGATAGACGTCAATAGCGGGGAGATAATAGAATTTGTAGATCAAGAAATTGAAAACTTACAAAATAAAATTGCCGAGAAATATGGTTATAAGTTAGTTGACCATAGACTAGAATTATACGGCAGCAAAATCAAAAAGAATTAATACATTGTCAAAAAAAATATTTATCAAAACTTTTGGTTGTCAAATGAACGAATATGATAGCCAACGTATTTCAAGTTTAGCTAAAAAAGTCGGTTATAATAAAACAGATAATATTAAAAATATAGATTGTTATGTTTTAAATACTTGCCATATAAGAGAAAAAGCAACTGAAAAAGTTTATCATGATATTGGCCGTCTAAAAAAAAATTATAGAAATAAAAAAAAACCTATAGTTTTAGTTACAGGTTGTGTTGCTCAAGCTGAAAATAATGAAATGTTAAAGAGGGAACCTTTTATAGATGCTGTAGTAGGACCCCAGTCTTACCACAATGTTCCTAAAATTTTATTAAAGCTTGATAAGAGAAAAGAGAAATTAAATTTTACAGATTTTGAAGTTGTGGAAAAGTTTGATGAACTGAATAAAATAAAAAACTTAAATTCAAAAGTATCTTCATATATAACCATTCAAGAAGGTTGTGATAAATTTTGTAATTTTTGCGTTGTTCCTTATACGAGAGGCCCTGAATATTCTAGATCACCAGAAGAAATTATTAAAGAAGCAAAAGATTTAATTTTAAACGGTACAAAAGAGCTTACGCTATTAGGTCAGAATGTTAATGCTTATTCTTATAATGAAAAGGAAAAAACTTTTAAATTTTCAAATTTAATTATGAGTTTGGAGAAACTGAAAAGATTAAAAAGAATTAGATATACAACTTCACACCCTATAGATATGACGAATGACTTAATTGACTGTTATAAGAATGTAAAAAAATTAATGCCATTTCTTCATTTACCAGTTCAAAGTGGTTCCAATAAAATTTTAAAAAGCATGAATCGCAAGCACAGTAGAGAAGAGTATTTATCGATAATTCATAATTTAAAAAGGGTGAGACCTAATATAAAATTTTCAAGTGATTTTATTGTTGGATACCCAGGAGAAACAGAAAAAGATTTCTATGATACAATTTCGTTAGTAAAGGAAGTAAATTTTATTAATTCATTTTCATTTATTTATAATCCACGACCAGGTACACCAGCTTCTAATCTTGAAGAGGTTAATAGAGAAACACAAATGAAAAGATTGACAGAACTACAAAATTTACTTGCAGGTATACAAATAGAATCAAATAAAAATGAAATTGGAAAATTAACCGAAGTTTTGATTGAAAATAAAATGAAAAATCAGACAAAATATTTTGGTAGAAATGAAAATTTAACACCCGTTGTTATAAACAATGCTAGCGAAAAGGATGTTGGAAAAATAATTAGTGTTAGAATTAAGGATTGTAATAGGAACACTCTATTTGGTGTTAAAGAAAATATGGAAAGAGAAGCAGCGGCTTAATGCAAGAGGCAAAAAATCTTAGTAAGGAAATTTCCATAAAAAAAATTGATAATGAAACTGTAAATGTCAAAATATTTAACAACAATGTTTTGATGGCAGTTGTTGGAGAGTTTAATAAAAATCTTACCGAAATAGAAAAACTTACCAGTACAAAGCTTTTTTTTAGAGGAAATTCGATAACTGCTAAAGGAAATAAAAATTCAATATCAAATGTTTCAAATTCATTGATGTTTTTAGTTAATAAATTTCTTGTTACCAATTCTATAGAAAATAATGATATAATTTATTCTATTAAACATGGAGTATCTGACTTGGAAGATAAAAATAAAAATAATGTAAGGTCAATAGACCAAGTTATTAAAACACCTAGAAGGTCAATAATTCCAAGATCAAAAAAACAATCGGATTATCTAAAAGCTTTACAAAATGACGATATAATTATGTCATTAGGTCCAGCCGGAACAGGAAAAAGTTATTTGGCAGTTTCAGTAGCGGTTACCATGTTAATAGAAAAAAAAATTGATAGAGTAATATTATCGAGACCAGCAGTCGAAGCTGGCGAAAGATTAGGTTTTTTACCAGGTGATATGAAAGAAAAAGTCGATCCTTATCTAAGACCTTTGTATGATGCGTTGTATGATCTTTTTGGTTACGAAAAAATTCAGAGAAAAATAGAAACAGGAGAAATAGAAATTGCACCATTAGCATTTATGCGCGGTAGGACTTTAAAAAATTCTTTTGCTATTCTTGATGAAGCACAAAACGCTACTTCAACACAAATTAAAATGTTTTTGACTAGGATTGGAGAAAATTCAAAATTAGTTGTAAACGGAGATCCATCTCAAGTTGATTTAATTAATAAAAGTCATTCTGGATTAATAAAATCAAAAGAAATCTTGAAAAATTTAAAAGAAATAAAAATTATAGAATTTGATCACAAAGATGTAGTTAGACACCCGCTCGTATCAAAAATTATTCAAGCATATCAAAAAAATATTAATGATCAAAATTGATGTTTTTGTCAGGGACAAAAACTGGAAAAAGTATATTCCTAATCCAGAAAAATATTTAAATAAAAAAGCAAAATTAATAAATTTTAAAAAAGAATTTAAAAAAGCAAAAAATGTTAATTTTTCAATTTTGCTAACAGGAAATAAAGAAATAAAATTTTTAAATAAGAAATTTAGAAAAAAAAATAAAATAACAGACGTTCTTTCATTTCCTTATTATTCGTTAAATGAAAGAAGAAAGAATTTAAAAAACAAAACAAATATATATCTTGGCGATATAGCTTTAAATTTTTATAAAATAAATAGAATAAAAAAAAACTTTAAAAAAGAATTTAACAAATTATGGATTCATGGATTTCTGCATCTGCTTGGTTATAAGCACGATAAAAACAAAGATTTTTATGAAATGAAAAAATTAGAAGATAAAATATTTAAACAAATTAAATGTTAAAATTTTTTAATAAAAGATATTTTATTCTATTCGTATTTCCATTTATTTTGGGGGGAATTACTGTTCTGGGTTTTAGACCATTTAATCTTTTCATCTTTAACGCAATATCAGTTTCTTTACTATTTTATTTAATTTTTTATATAAAAAAAAAAACTCAAAGTCTTTATAGAAAAAAACCTTTTCTAAAAAATTTGTTTTTTCTAGGTACTTCTTATGGATTTGGTTTTTTCCTCTTCGGATTTTATTGGATTGCTTATTCTTTAACTTTTGATGATTCATTTAAATTTTTAATTCCATTTAGTTTAATATTGATTCCATTATTTTTATCTTTATTTTTTTCAATACCCATAGTTCTTGTTGGATACTTTGTTGATTTAAAAATATCTTCTATAATTTTAATTAGTTTACTATTATCTATTTTTGATTTTCTTAGAAGTTTTATTCTTACAGGATTTCCTTGGAACCTTTGGGCATATAGTTTCTCTTGGTCACAAGAAAGTTTACAAATATTATCTAT